>DAOWIT010000129.1 GCA_030640765.1 Candidatus Latescibacterota bacterium
CCCTTAAAACCGATAGCCTGTGGTTACAAACACCCTGTCTGCTTTATGTCTCTGGGTTAGATTGCCTTCGGTCTGTTCCCAGCTCCCGTGAGCCCAGGCAGCATCGATGGAGAAGACTTCGTCCACGGTGGTACCTGCACCGAAGGTCAACCATTTCCTCTGGTTAGTGACTTCAATAGCTGAGTTGTAACCCGACCGGGGACCAACATAAGCAACTGGATCGGTGTAGAAGCCTGCCCGCAGTTTTATCCCTGTATAGGGAACGGAGACCTCCCCGCCGAAGTGCAACCTCCAGACATCCTTGTATTTCAGCCGGAAATCGCTGCTGCTGCCGAAATCTGAGGACAAATCATCATACTCTGTTTGCTTCCAATCGGTATAATGGCCACCAAAGGCCAAAGTCAGCCCAGGAGTTGTCCAGGAAACCCCGAAACCAAACTGGTAAGGGAGCCTAATCTTGTATTCGAGTAAATAGGCGGCATCAGGCCAGTCCCAGGCAAAGATACTGTCCGCGGTGACGGTTCTATATTCATCCCACCAGCTTTTCTCCACCTCGTAGCTTACAGGCGAAGAGACAGTTGCCGCAAACTTGAGCCCTCCCTGTCCCTTGAGGACTGCCGCCAGCTTTAGATTTGTCCCGCTGTACTGGTCAGAATAGCGGATATGACCATAAAGGGTGTCCAGGTCAGCGTAGGTTTGCTCAGTATCAGCCAAGTTCAGAGCCCATTCCAGGTCGCTGTCTCCAGTCCAGAAGTTGATTGCTCCCCCTACTGAGAGGTTGGGAGAAAGGTCAATCGCCCCGGCAATCGACCATGCCCCCATACCACCGTCAACAGTGATGCGCTCTTCCTGTTGAAAACCTAAATCGGCATTGTAGCCCAAGGCAGAAACCCCAAGGTCAAAATCTTTCAGCCTGTTGAAGCCTACGGCGAAGACAAAACTGCCCCGAGTGGTGGGGACAGGAAGCACTACCCCAATAGAATTCAGTTGCGTGCTGGTAATCTCTTTGGAGTGCGGGGAAGCTGATTTAAAGACAGACTCTGCTTGTCTCTTCCAATAGGGAAGAAGAGTGGCAGAGAGTTGCATCTGTCTGATTTGGGCAAGTCCTGCCGGATTCCAGTAGAGGGCGGAAAGATCGTTTGCTACCGCAATGTAAGCTCCTCCCATTCCCATTGCTCGAGCTCCCACTCCTGCAAAGTTATCCACTGTAAGCTCCTCCGGACCAAGTATGGGATCTTTGTAATTTAATATCTCCTGGCAAAACCCACCTCTGGGGAATAGAATCACCAGCAAAACAGCCACCAGGACACCAATCGTGTCGGTTGGAATCTTCATCGCTCCCTCGCTTTTTGGAAATCCGGTTTTCTTTTCCTTTTGGAGGTCTCTTCTTCTTTCTTTTTCTGTTCTTCCTCGGTAGAAGACTGAGACCTTTTCCTCTCCCCGGCTTTTTTCACCTCAGTTGACCGCTGGGTCACCTGTTCCACCACCCTTTTTTCTGAGCGACTCTCCGGCCGGGAACGAATCCAGAGGCTTGGTTCTTCTGCGGCAACTGTCTTTTCTGCCTCTGAAAAGGCCCGAGATGTAGCCGTATCATATTCTCGTCTTCTGCTCGGCTGAGGTCTCTCCTGCCGGTAATACCTTTCTCCCCACCACGGATCGTAGTAGTAATAGCCTGGATAGTAGTCATAATAGCCCCAGCGATAGTATGAGGAGCCATACCAGTGGTGGTAAACCCTAACCCAGTACATATCATCCCAACAGGGCTCATGCCAGTAACGTGTCTCACACCAGTCCCAATAATCCCGATAGGAACGCCAGTGGAGGTAAGAGGGCCAGTAAAAGCGCGATCTATACCAGTATGGTTCATTCCAACGAGAGGTATAGTGATGATAGTAATAGTAGTGGTATTCTGGGATAACCTCCTCTTTCTGCTCCTGGACCAGCGGCGGTTCCTCCGACACTCGGGTGAAAAGCTTCACCTGGGTGTAACACCCGGCAAGCCCAAGCAACCCCGCACTGAGTACCGTGGCAAACAGCACTTTTTTCTTTCCTGCAAACATAGAAAATCACCTCCTGTGAGGTTATAGTATCTTCTCTCCAATATATAAAACGCCTCAGCGGAAGAATAGTTGCATCTCTGGTAGCTAAAACTCAGTAGGGGCAGACCTATGTGTCTGCCAAAATTGGGGCGCACACACGGGTGCGCCCCTACAAAAAATCTGCACGAATGCTAGTTTGGCAAGATTGTTGTCCCCCAGCAGATAGCATCAAGGTTCTAATGATCAAAGACTTATTCCACCCTCTCAGAAGTATTCTAAATAGACCACCCTCAGCTCTCGGTTAGGCCTGATGCTACCTTTGGCGTTTCGAAGCAGGTCTTTTACATCCAGCTCTAGGTTCAACCGACTGGCGAATGTCCAGCGCAGCCCAGCGTTCAGGTATCCTTCCCCTGAGCCCAAGGCGTTCTCGCCATTGTCGTTCCGAGCTAAGTCGTACTCAGCCACCACCACGAAGTCTGGCCCTAAATGCTTGTCAAAGCCAAAGTAACCAGAGATATCTTTGTCCTCATCGCCTTTTTCCAAACTGTAATTGACCCCAGCGTGAAGACCACACGTCCCCAGGAAAGAGTACCCTTTGCTCAAGGCTAAATAAAATCCCTTTGACTTGGTGGTATATCTTTCCCGTTCTTTGTCGTACTTACCGAATCCCTGGGAGTCAAAGCCCACTGCCACAGCAGGATAGAGCTGGCTTTCATCGAACAGCCGGATTTTAACCGCCACCCCCACCGTTGGGTTCCAGACCACGGTTGAATCACCGATAATCTGGGTGCCGCCGAAACAAAGCCCTACCAGGAAACTGTCGGTCAGTCCCACATCCACACCGGCCAGAAGTCCCCCTTCAGAGAACATCCTCAGATCCAAGGCAAAGCTTCCCCGGGGCAGGAGTCCAGCAGTTGGACATTCCACCAGATCCTGCGTCTCTATCTCGCTCTGCTGTGCCCAGCTTAGAGAGCAAAAGCTCATAACCACCAACAATACCAGTAATTTTTTCTTCAGCATTTCTCCCCTCCTTGGCAAATTGTTTCGATTTTAGAGTAGGGTATACTCTCTTCTATTTTCTCTGAAGTCGCTGCCAAGCTTTCTGGAAACGATTTACTATCTCTGGATCCTCCAGCTCAGAGGCGAACTCCATCCGCCGATAGCCCTGAGTATCTCAGAGAGCAGATTCAATCTTCTTCACCTCCTTGTTCGCTCGAAAGTTGCCTTAAACTACTCTATCTTTCTCTCTCCTTCCTCACCAGATTCCGCAGTCTCCTCAGTTATGTCTTCCCATTTCACCGAGAGGTCTTTCACAATGTTATCCTTAACCAAAAAGACTATCGGCCGTTGTCTCGTTTTAACATAGACTAAATCATCCTTCTTCATACCCACCAAAAGCTCTGTTACTACTCCTGCTTCATCTTTCCAGAGTTTGACTATAATCTGGGGCCTGTCCAGTCCACACTTGGAGAGGCTTCTGGCTTTCTCTGTCACGAACTGTTGGGCCTTGAGTCCTTTGATGTCCCACAATATTCCGCTGATCTTCCAGTCTTTTGCCTTCATCTCCACCGGCTGGCTCAACTGCCAGCTTCCTGAGCTATCTTTAATGCAAACAATGGTAGTATCCGGATAGATGAGTTCCAGCTTATTGATGTCGTCTACCTCAAATTCAGCCACGGTTTTGTCTCGCAAGTCGAAAGATGTTTTTTGCAACTCCTTAACCAGGTCTGCCCCGACCAAGAAGACAGGGCTGCGGGATTCGTCCCAGGCGTAGTAATCTTCATCCTTTTTGTTGCCGATTCGCAACAGTTTCCTCGCCTTATTCTCTCCCACCCAGAGAGTGACCTCCAGTTGGGGTTTATGCAACCCATATTTCCTGAGGTTTTTTGACTCCTCGTTCACGAATTCCTTGGCCTTGGCATCCTTTAGCCTGCTCAAGAGCCTGTCTATCTCATTCTTGTCTACCTTCGTTTCAAGTGGTTTCTCCATCTGCCACTGGGAACCCACCTGAGTGCAGACTATTCGCTGTCGCTTCCGGGCAAGTTCCAGTTTCTTAACCTCTGTTTTGTCAAAAGCGAGTACTCTTTTGTCCCGC
>DAOWIT010000006.1 GCA_030640765.1 Candidatus Latescibacterota bacterium
ACAGTAGAGTTCACCCGGGGTACAATGAGATTCAAGGGGCAAAAGACAGAGCTAACGGATCTTCCAGGTACCTATACGTTGGAACCTACCTCCAGGGCAGAAAAGGTAGCGACAAAAATGCTGCAGGAAGCAGATCTGGTGGTCGATGTGGTAGATGCCACCAACCTGGAGAGGAACTTAAACCTCACCCTGCAGCTCATCGAACGGGGGAAACCTGTGGTGGTTGTCCTGAATATGTGGGATGACGCCAAACATCGAGGGATAACGATCGATCCCGAGAAACTGCAGAATTTTTTGGGCGTTCCAGTCATTCCCACTGTGGGTCTTACCGGCGAAGGGATAAAGGAACTGGTGTCGTCCCTTGAAAAGGCCTCCTCCCGCAAACCTATAAGTCGCGCAAGACAGGAGAGATGGGTACGAATAGGCGAGATTGTCCGGCAGTGTCAAAGCCTCACTCATCGCCATCACACTTTCTTAGAGACCGTGGGTGATCTTACGGTTAAGCCTCTCACCGGGCTGCCTATCGCCTTAGTAACTATATATTTGATTTTTAAGGCTATCAGATTTATGGGGGAGAATCTAATAGAGCACCTGTTCGACCCGTTGTTTGAAGGGCTCTGGATCCCTCTGATAATGAACTTAAGCTCCCTGTTGGGTTCGTCGGGATTTTTTCATGACGTGTTAATTGGAAAGTTGATTTCGGGGGAGATAGATTTTGTGCAGTCATTCGGACTGTTGACCACTGGGCTTTATGTCCCCATCGCTATGGTCCTGCCCTATGCATTCTCTTTCTACCTGGTTCTGGGGATATTGGAAGACTTGGGATATCTCCCCCGATTAGCCATATTAGTTGACAGCTTGATGCATAAGGTGGGCTTGCACGGATTCGCCAGTATTCCGATGATCCTGGGCATTGGGTGCAATGTCCCTGGCGCTCTGGCCACCAGAGTCCTGGATACAGAAAGAGAAAGGTTCATCGCCGCCACTCTTATGGCAATTGCCGTGCCCTGTACAGCTCAAATAGCGATGATTATAGGACTGTTGGGAAGACAACCGCTACAGTTGACCGCGGTCTTTGGTTCGTTGTTTCTGGTATGGATAGGTTTAGGAATGTTGCTCAACCGGGTGCTAAAGGGGGAGAGTCCGGAGATATTTGTTGAGATATCGCCCTACCGGGTGCCCTATTGGAATGCGGTGGCAAAGAAGTTGTGGATGCGGGTACGGGAATTCCTGGGGTCAGCTATTCCTATGGTGCTTTTAGGTGTGCTATTTATGAATATCCTTTACAGCTTAGGGATCATCGATTGGATAGCTGCGGTCACCGCACCTGTGGTTACCGGACTCTTGGGGTTACCCAAGGAGGCAATCTCGGCCCTGGTAATAGGTTTCCTGAGAAAGGATGTGGCCGTAGGAATGTTGGCTCCCCTTAATCTAAGTGCCGGACAATTGGTTATAGCCTGCGTGGTGTTGGCGATGTATTTCCCCTGTGTAGCCACCTTCGCCGTTTTAATTAAGGAACTGGGAATAAAGGATATGTTCAAATCCACCCTGATCATGCTCATCTCAGCCCTGATGGTGGGAACGATACTTAACTTCATTTTTTAGTGAGGCAAGAAAAATGACTCAAAAATTGACATCAAGCTTAGAAGATTATCTAGAGACAATTTGCATCCTCTCCCAAAAGGATCCAGTGGTGCGCAGCCGGGACATAGCCCGCAAGTTAGGGGTGACTATGCCCAGCGTGACCGAAGCTATGAGAAAACTGGCTAAGGCAGGCCTGGTTAATTACGAAAAGTACGGATACATAACTCTGACCTCCAAAGGTACTGATTTAGCCCAGCAGATCTATTCCCATCACAAGATACTGTCACGATTCTTCCGAGATATATTAGGGATCAAAATGGAGATAGCCGAGGAGGATGCCTGCAAAATAGAGCACTACGCCAGCCTGGAAACCCTGAGAAGACTCAAGGCATTTATTGAATTCATGGAATCTTACTCCCGGGATCACTCTGATTGGATGGAAGGCTTTAACCAGAGACTGGAACAGAACAAGACAAAAAGAGGCCGGTTCTCAGATAAGTAAGGGGTGTCTGTGACCGGCTTTCGACGGCCAGCGAATTGTCTTGTAAGAGAGGGAAAAGATGACCCTTCAGCAAATATGGATAACAGCTTTCCTGGTTGCTTTTTCCGGTGCTATGGTGCCGGGGCCGGTTCTGAGTGTCACTATCACTGAGGTGTCCAAAAGGGGAGTTTGGGCCGGTCCACTGATTGTTTTGGGCCATGGGATTCTGGAATTGGTGCTCATAATCGCTTTCTTTCTCGGCTTTTCCCGATTTGTGACCAGCCCGGTTTTCTTGAAGATCGTAGCCATCGCTGGAGGAGGAGTTCTTCTCTGGATGGGAGTTGCAATGACAGTTAATACTGCAAAAAAGCCGATCTCACTTCAATTAACTACTGACCCAGGTAAAACAACACATGCTATGCCTGTCCTCTTGGGGATTGTTACCACTGCCAGCACCCCCTTCTGGTACATCTGGTGGTTTACCGTGGGGCTAACCTATCTCCTTCAATCTCTGAAGTACGGCAAAATGGGCGTCGGCCTGTTTTTCAGCGGACATATCCTGGCAGACCTGGCCTGGTATTCACTGGTAGCTTTCGCGATAACATTAGGCAAGCGTTTCTTTAGCAACTCTGTTTACAAGATATTGCTTCTCACATCGAGCGTCTTTCTGATAGGGATGGGGCTCTATTTTATCTGGTTTGGAATGATGAAAAGGTGAACCTGCTTCCGTTGCCCTTCCACGGGTTCAGAAAAGGCTTGACAAGAGAATAGAGAAGATGTTATATTTGTGCGGCATGGTAAGAGGCGTTATCAGCCAAGCGAACAAAGTGTGAAGGGAGTTCCTTAACCCTCAAAGTTTTTGAGGACAGCAATGACAAATTCGTGTCTGTCCGAATTTGTCATTGCCGCACGCCTTTAGCGGGAATTCATTGCTGATCTGACGTAGATTCCGGCTTAAAGATTGCCGGAATGACAAAAATATGGATATTTCCGGACAGACATTAATTCGTTTTTCTTTCAACATTCAAAGAAGGAGGTAAAGATTTGCCACAGCATAAGTCAGCATCCAAGAGGATGAGGCAGGATAGGGTGATCAGGGACAGAAATGCAGCCGTCCGCTCTCAGATGAGAACCGCTATCAAAAAGGTTCGCCAGGCGGCGAAGAAAGAGGAGGCCCAGAAGTCCCTGCTGTCCGCTGTATCTATCATTGATAAAACTGTCAGCAAAGGGGTTATCCACAAAAATACAGCAGACCGATACAAATCGCGGTTGACCAAGCTTGTCAACTCCTTGCCATCTAAACAGAAAGCTGGAGCAGCCTAAACAGGTCCAACAAGGGTACGACGCTTGCGCAAAATTTCTTGGCCCAGTGGGGAGTGCAATTATTGGACAGAGGTTATCCCTTTGAATATTTGGCCGTAATGCGAAAAATTATTGAGACTAAGCCGCCAAAAACTTGGCAAGCCTGCAAGGTGTTGGACGAAATGGCGGCTTTAAATATGCCTAAGACGACACAATAAGGCAAAAAGGAGGAACGATAGTAAACAAAGAAGCGGTTGAAGATCATGATTTAACTTGAGAGAGACAGGAGCACTTTCCAGTGGTGAGGTGCACCTGATAGAAGTACATATTGGTAAATTAGATAGGCGGTTTGGGACTTGCCTCGTAAGATTACTTTCTGTGTCTCAGGGGGCGTGGTAGGACTGTTGGCTCAAGCAGGAAAAATGGTAAAAAGGGGAAATAATGGAAGAACAGCTGAATGGGCTTTTATCCTCCTATAAGGGGAAGAAAGAGGAGCTGATTCCGATCTTACAGCGGGTTCAGGCGGAGCTTGGCTACCTTCCTGAGGAAGCGATGCTCGAGATAGCCCGATTTACCGGCGTGCCTGAGAGTCGGGTGTACGCTGTAGCAACATTCTACGCACAATTCAGGTTTACACCCATAGGTAAGTACCATGTGATGGTGTGTCGGGGAACTGCCTGCCATGTCAGGGGTGCACCGCGGATATTGAATGAGATAGAAAAACAATTAGGTATCAAAGAAGGTGAAACCACACCTGATATGGAATTCTCACTTGAAACTGTAGCCTGTATCGGTACCTGCGGGCTGGCTCCCAACATGGTGGTAAACAAGAATACTTATGGTCGCCTGACCACAAAGAGGATTTCTGAGATACTCGCAGATGTTCGCTCCCAGGAAAAGCGGGAGGGCACAGGATGAGAAATAATAAACAAACAGTCCTCATCTGCCAGGGGACGGCCTGTGTATCCTCAGGGTCTCCTGAGATAAGAAGAGCGATACAGGAAGAAATAGAAAAGTTAAAGCTTGATAGTGTTGAGGTAAAGATCACCGGGTGTCACGGTTTCTGCCAGCGTGGTCCGATAGTGATCATTGAGCCCGAAGGGATTTTCTACTCCGAGGTGAAGGTAGAGGATGCTTATGAGATTGTCCACTCTCACTTACAGACCGGTAAGCCCGTAGAACGCCTTTTCTATAGAGACCCCATAACTGGTGAGCCCATTCCGCATTATCGGGATGTAGACTTCTATAAGAGACAACAGCGGACCATCATCCTGCGCAACTGCGGTCATATAAACCCTGAGGACATCGAAGATTATCTAACTGTTGGCGGTTATCAAGCATTGAAGACAGCTCTCCTGGAGATGGCACCGGAACAGGTGATCGGGGAGATCAAGAGGGCAGGTCTACGAGGCAGAGGGGGGGCGGGATTCCCTGCCGGGAGAAAGTGGGAATTCTGCTATAATGCCCCTGGAACTAAGAAATATATGATCTGCAATGCCGATGAAGGAGATCCAGGGGCTTTTATGGACCGGAGCATACTTGAGGCCGATCCCCATAATGTCCTTGAGGGGTTAATCATTGCCGGGTATGCTATAGGAGCAGATGAGGGCTATATCTATGTGCGTGCTGAGTATCCTTTAGCAGTCAATCGCATCCGCATGGCCTTGAGTCAGGCTGAGGATAAGGGATTTTTGGGACAAAACATCTTGGGCACTAACTTCAACTTCAAAGTGAATGTGATGGAGGGAGCAGGAGCTTTTGTCTGTGGTGAGGAGACCGCTCTGATAGCTTCCATTGAAGGACGGAGTGGCAGACCTCGTCCCCGCCCCCCCTATCCAGCTCACTCAGGCCTATGGGGTAAACCAACTACCATAAACAATGTGAAAACCCTCGCCAGCGTCCCGATAATCATCTCCAAGGGAGCAGATTGGTATTCCAAGATCGGGACGGAGAACTGTAAGGGCACCGCTGTCTTTGCCCTTACCGGGCACATTGCCAACTGTGGACTGGTAGAAGTAGCAATGGGCACCACCTTGCGGGAGATTATCTACGACATCGGCGGTGGAGTCCCCGAAGGGAAAGCCTTTAAAGCGGTTCAAACCGGCGGCCCCTCGGGAGGATGCCTCCCATCAAACTTCTTAGACCGTCCTGTTGATTATGAATCCCTTGCCGCTGCCGGCTCCATAATGGGCTCCGGCGGCATGGTAGTGATGAACGAAGATACTTGTATAGTGGACATTGCCCGCTATTTTCTTGACTTCACCCAAAGGGAGTCTTGTGGCGAGTGTGTGCCCTGCCGGTTGGGCACAAAGCAGATGTTGGAGATCTTAACAGATATAACCCAGGGAAAGGGGAAACTGGAGGACATCGACTTACTCGTCGAATTGGCCGAGGCAGTCAAAACGGGTTCACTTTGTGGTCTGGGACAGACTGCTCCTAACCCTGTGCTCACCACCATTCGCTACTTCCGCGATGAGTACGAAGCACACATAAAGTACAAAAGATGCCCCGCTGTTGTGTGCAAAGAGATAATCTCATCGCCTTGTCAACACACCTGCCCAATAGATACGGAAGCCCCCGTCTATATCTCTCTGATTGCTGAAGGCCGTTTCCAGGAAGCGTTTGATACGATCCTGAAGGATAATCCCCTGCCGTCCGTTTGTGCCAGGGTATGTCACCATCCCTGCGAATCCAAGTGCCAGGCCGGTAAATGGGGGGACCCTATCGCTATTAGAGCACTTAAGCGGTTTGCTGCCGACTATGCATTGAAGAGTGGAATATACTCCAAACCAAAGGAACAAGAAACGGATGGGGAGAAGGTGGCGATAATCGGCTCCGGACCGGCGGGATTAATGGCAGGTTATCAGCTTGCCAGAAAAGGATACGATGTCACGATTTTCGAGGCTCTGGATGTTCCAGGTGGAGCATTAGCTGTTTGCATACCGGAATATAGATTGCCTAAGAATATACTCAAAATTGACATAGAAAACATTGAGAATGCGGGTGTAAAGATTGAGACAAATACCAGGATCGGGGAGGATATACCTTTCGGCGAGCTCTTAAGCAACTACAAGGCCGTATTTATCGCTACGGGGGCACATAAATCACGAAAACTAAGTATCCCAAACGAAGATGCCCCTGGCGTCATAGATGCTATGGAATTTCTGAAGGATGTGAATCTTAAGAAGAAAGTCAAAATAGGCAACAGGGTTGGGATTATTGGCGGGGGTAACGCCGCTGTAGATGCGGCCAGGTCTGCCGTAAGGACTAAAGATCGCGGGGAAGTTTTCATAATCTATCGGAGGACAAGAACGGAGATGCCCGCGTTCGCCGAAGAAGTGGATGCCGCTGTCGAAGAGGGGATTGAGATTCAATTCCTCACGGCTCCCAACAGAATAATAACCGAAAATGGAAAGGTTACCGGAGTCGAATGCATAAAAATGGAATTGGGAGAGGCCGACGAAAGCGGCCGCAGAAGGCCCATTCCCATCGAAGGCTCGGAGTTTGTTATTGACCTGGATACCCTGATAGTGGCGATCGGAGAGGAGACCGATCTCTCTTTTCTGGGTGAGGGACACGGCATAGAAGTCTCCAAGAAAGGTACAATAGCGGTATGTCCGGAAACATTCGCCACGAATGTAGCTGGAGTTTTCGCCGGCGGAGATGTGGTGACGGGCCCCAATACCGTAATAGATGCGATGTCATCCGGGAAAATCGCCGCCGAAATGATTGATAAATATATCCAAGGGAAAAGCTTAGTTAGAGAATATGAGCTAACCAGACCCTCCCAGTATCTGCCTCCTGTTGAATTAACAGAACAAGAGATAGAAGAAGCCGGAAGACCTACGATACCGTGTTTACCTGTAGGTGAGAGAAGGAACAATTTCAGTGAGGTCGATCTTAACATAACGGAGGCGATGGCAATAAGAGAAGCCAGACGCTGTCTCAGGTGCGACTTAGAGACCGAAGACGGACAAGAAGCAATTGGAGCGTACCCAGGGAAAAATTCAAAACCCGAAGTTTCGTAGGTTGGGTTAAGCACAGCGAACTAATAAACCGCTAAAGCGGTAACCCCCCAGTCTTTTTGGAGTTACCCGTTCACGGGTTTATTTAGTCCCCAAGACGAATTGTTGGTTTTCGTCCCTCAACCCAATTTACAGTGCTCAATCTGTTGGTATTTGAATTTGAGACATTAGATATTGTTTCGAATTTCGTGCTTCGTATTTTGTTTAAAAAGAGTAGAGAAAGGAAGCAACAGTGGCTAAAGTCACACTCACCATCGACGGCTTAGAGATCGCGGCGGAGAAAGGTATGACCGTACTGGAAGCAGCGCTGGGAAACGACATTTACATCCCGCATCTCTGCTATCACCCTGACTTAGAACCGGTCGGGGTATGCCGATTATGTATGGTTGAAATCGAGGGAAGGGGATTGACCATCTCCTGCCTGGCTCCAGTTGAGCAAGGTCTGGTTGTCAGAACGGAGACCCCAGAGATCGACAAAGCGCGTCGTGTTGCTGTGGAATTGCTCATCGCAAATCATCATGCCGACTGCCTCACTTGTGCCCAGAATGATCAGTGTGAGCTTCAGCGGATCGCCGCTTATATAGGAATTGAGCCGGAGCGGCTGGAACGCCTGCGGCGTCCGACCAGTACAGTTCCCCTCGACACCTCAAACCCTTTCTTTGACCGTGACCCCAATAGATGTGTGCTCTGC
>DAOWIT010000123.1 GCA_030640765.1 Candidatus Latescibacterota bacterium
ATGGAAAAGTCGAAGTCATCGGACCCGACTTAGATAAGATATCCGAAGGCTCCCAGATGCCTCTGGGAATCATAATTGAAGTAGCAGGGAGAGAGATGCAAGAGGAGTTTGAGCCGATTCTGGAAAGACAGCTTCACGACTTCATCAACTACCTGAATGGGGCGATGCACATCGGACAGAGGGACATCGTCTGGGTAAGGATAAGTAGGACAGCAAAAGAGAAAGGATTAAGATTAAAGCATTTTGGAGTGGCCATCCATGCCCGCTACCATGAAGTGTTTGGAAACATCTTAGACAAAGTCCAGGTGAAGATTTACACTCAGGAAGAGAAAGTGAAGGAGATCCTGGAACAGGCCAGAAAGGTGTGGAGGGCAAGGGATGAGAGACTTGCTGGTATGACCGATGAGGAAGTAGACATCTTCTACTCTTGTACCCTCTGTCAATCCTTCGCCCCCAATCATGTCTGTATTGTCACCCCTGAGCGGACTGGGCTCTGTGGGGCCTATTCCTGGCTGGACTGCCGGGCCTCTCACCGGATAAATCCCGAAGGCCCCAACCAGCCGGTGCAAAAGGGAGCCCAGATAGATGCCCGCTTAGGCCAATGGCAAGGCTGTAACGACTTTGTTCGTAAAGCCTCACGGGGGGCACTGGAAAAGGTGAGCGTCTACAGCCTTATGATCGATCCTATGACCACCTGCGGATGCTGCGAGTGTGTCGCTGCCGTGCTCCCTTCCTGTAACGGGGTGATGAGTGTTAACCGCGAATTCGCTGAGATGACCCCCTGCGGAATGAAATTCACCACCTTAGCTGGTACCATTGGAGGAGGCGCCCAGACACCAGGATTTCTGGGCCATTCCAAATTCAACATAACCCAGAGGAAGTTCCTCTCCGCCGATGGGGGAATGAAACGACTGGTCTGGATGCCAAAGATGCTTAAAGAGGAAATCGCCGATAGATTTAAAGTCCGAGCAGAAGAGATAGGTGTACCTGATCTGTTAGATATGATTGCCGATGAGACTATAGGCACCACTGAGGAGGAGATCCTTCCCTTCCTTGAGGAGAAAGGCCATCCGGCACTGAGTATGGATCCGCTGTTTTAAACTGCTACTGTGCTGCTTTGAAATTCGAAATCCGAAGCACGAAATTCGAAACAAATCCAAATGACCAAGACGCAAAATCCGAAACAATATGATTCAGAAAATCGTACGCTTGCGTTCGCGAAAAGAGTTAGAATTCGATATTCGAATTTCGGATTTCTCTCTGCAATCTCTGTGGTTAGCTCTTAAATACTACTAACATAAGGAGGAGAAAGACTATGGCCCTGACCGGAATAGAGATATTCAAAAAGCTACCTAAGAAAAACTGCGGTGAGTGTGGAGTCCCCACCTGCTTAGCCTTTGCTATGAGTCTGGCGGCAGGAAAGGCGGAGTTGTCGGCCTGCCCCTATGTATCTGAAGAGGCAAAACAGGAGCTGGGTGAGGCCTCTGCCCCTCCTATCCGTCCTTTGACTATGGGCACCGGAGACTACGCCTTGAAAATCGGAGGGGAGACAGTGATGTTTCGCCACGAGAAGACATTTATCAATCCTCCCGGCCTGGCTATACTGATCACTGACACTATGGAAGAGGCGGAGATAGAGAGAAGACTTCAGCAATTTGACCTCCTTCAGTATGAGAGAGTAGGATTGCTGCTCCGCCCGGAGCTGATAGCGATAAAGGCCGAGTCCGGTGACGCTCAGAAATTTCAGCAGGTGGTTGATAAGGTAAAATCCAGCACCAAGGCCAGCATAATCTTGATGAGTCAGAATCCAGAGATTCTGGCTGCTGCCCTTCCCGGGTGCCAGGACCGCAAGCCTCTGCTCTACGCCGCCACCAAGGACAATTGGGAAAAACTTGCGGATCTGGCCAAGCAGAGTGGCTGCCCCTTAGCAGTTCGAGGAGAGAATTTGGACGAGCTGGCAGAGCTCACCACCAAGCTGACCCAGGCCGGACTCAAAGATTTAGTCCTTGACTCAGGGGCAAGAACTCCCCGACAATTGTTAGAAGATCAAATAATAACAAGAAGGGCAGCACTTCTCAAAAAGTTCCGCCCTTTGGGTTTCCCCACTATCGCCTTCCCTTGTGAGATGACCGACGACCTTATGGAGGAGACCCTGATCGCCTCGACGATGATTGCCAAATACGCTGGGATTATTGTGCTTTCCGACTTCCAGGGGGAGAGTCTCTTCCCTCTTCTGTTGGCCCGGATGAACATCTATACCGATCCTCAACGGCCTATGGCTACCACCCAGGGAATCTACGAGGTCGGCAGTCCCACAGAGGAATCTCCGGTTCTGGTCACTACTAACTTCTCGCTTACCTATTTCATTGTTTCTGGAGAGATAGAGACAAGCAGGGTGCCCAGTTGGCTTTTGGTCCAGGATACTGAAGGACTGTCGGTTATGACTGCCTGGGCGGCGGATAAGTTTGTTGCCGAGACTATTGCCCCGTTTGTGAAAAAATCCGGTATTACCGACCGGATTAAGCACAGAAAACTGATTATCCCCGGCTATGTTGCTCAGATCTCCGGGGAGTTGGAAGAAGAACTGCCCGATTGGGAGATAGTGATCGGCCCTCGGGAGTCAGCCCACATTCCAGCCTTCCTGAAGACCTGGAAGCCGAATTAGGACAAGAGAAATCCGTATGCAGCCACTAAAGCACCCCGATACGGTCATTCCCTGCTAAATATTGTTTCGCATTTCACAGGGTAAACTTCCCTACGGGGCAAGCAAAGACACAAAGTAGATATTCTCTGTTTAATCTTTGTGCCTTGGTGTCTTTGTGGCAGAGTCGTTCTTCTTACTTCTCACGTTTTACTTATCTATTTTCCAGGAGGCAAACAATGACCCTTATCGGAGAGAACATAAACGCAGTCTCTAAGCAGTTCGGCCCCGCGATCAAAGAGCGACGGACAGAAGTAGTCCAGGACTTGGCACTAAAACAGAAACAGGCAGGAATGGACTATTTAGATGTCAACGTAGGGCCGGCAAGAAAGCAGGGTCCTGAACTTATGGAATGGATAGTGACCACTATCCAGGAGGTGGTGGATCTTCCCCTGTTTTTGGACACCACCAATGTAGAGGCCATAGAGGCAGGACTCAAGGTTCACAAAGGCAAGGCTGTCATCAACTCCATCTCCTGTAAGCCTGAAAGGATAGAGGCCCTTTTCCCGTTGGTGAAAAAATATAACGCCGGTTTTGTGGGTTTGCTGTTAGGTCCTGAGGGCATACCACGAGATTCATCTGAGCGGGGGATGTTGGCAGCAGAGCTTATGGCCAAGGCAGCCGACGAAGGCATCCCCAACGAAGATATCTGGCTTGACCCTATCGTCCTGCCCGTCTCTTCTCAACAGGACCAGGTCAGAGGCTGCACCGAATTTATGCAGATGTTCAGGGAGCTGGCACCGGGATGTAAATCCACCTGCGGGCTCTCCAATGTTTCCAACGGAACTCCAGCAGAATTTCGTCCCATTCTTAATCTTACCTATCTGATTATGCTGGAGAAATATGGGCTCTCTTCGGCCATTGTCAACGCCTTCGACCAGGAACTGATAGAAATAACCAGGGGCGGAAAAGAGGCTATCAAGAGACTAATCTGGCAGGTAATGGATGGAGCGGAACCAAACTTGAACACCCTGACCCCAGAAGAGGTCGACTATCTGAAGACCACCAGGGTGTTGTTAGGACATTCTCTTTATTCCCATTTTTGGCTTAAGTTGTAAACTGACCTTCAAAAATATCAAAATGAATAACGCCTTACAACTGGCAGTTGAGAAATTCAAAAAAGCAGACCCCAGCAGTGTCTCTCACCGAAGCGGAGCTAAACTCAGAATTGTAGACTCCCAGGAGAGGATAGAGGTAGATTATCTGGGGTTTAGGTACCTGAGTTGTCTTCCTGAGGTGGAGGTTGTCTGTCAGGACTCGGCGAAAAAGGTGAGTGTCAGGGAGAAGACCATAATTCTGCACTATTTGGCTCAGAGTAGAGGCACCCCAACCTCTGGCAGGTGGATAGACCTCCGGGAGCTTCCAGGGGGGATCACATATTATCCAGTATTTGTAGGCAGGGTACACAGGCCGTTCCTAAAGGCCTTTGGAAACAACCCCTCGCTGTTCTTAAAAGCAGCCCAGGCCCTGAAGGGCATCCAGGCAGATGTTGCTGATTTTTCAGCCCAGATCCAGGTGTTCCCCAGAGTGCCGATAATCTTTGCCCTCTACCAGGGGGACGAGGAGTTCCCATCTGACTGCAAGGTTCTGTTCGACGCCAACATAACCGACTACCTCTCTACCGAGGATGTGGTGGTGGTCTGTGAGGAGACGGTGAGAAGGCTCAAGAGTGTACTCCACTGAAAGAGGCTATGTATGAGCACTTGTACTGTCACTTTTTATCCCGCTGACAAGGAAGTTGTAGTACCCAAAGGGACTGATATCTTGCAGGCAG
>DAOWIT010000143.1 GCA_030640765.1 Candidatus Latescibacterota bacterium
AGACCTATGAGATTCTTCACGGAGCTTGCCCTGAGCAGGATGAGATTCTTCGCTGCGCTCAGAATGACAAGCGGCGAAGGGTTCAGAATGACCTCCTTCTCGACTTTTTACGAATGAATCAATTATCTGATTAAGAAATACATTCCCTCTGCGTTCTTTGCAGTCTCTGCGTTGAAATCAATTTAGGTGACGTTTGACGAACAAATCTAAGTCTTGCCGTAATGCGCAATTCGGCGCATCAGAGCATTTTCTGCAGACTCCGGTGGGCAAAGCTCAGCCTCTGCTGCTCACTATCACCTTCTAACCTCACTTTGAGAGCTAATTTCCCGTCGAAAGAGAATTCTATCTTCCCCGAAAGCTTCTCCACCAGCGAATGGATATCTTTTCTGGAAAACTTCCTTTCGGCGGGAAAAACCACCGAGAGGCAGTGATCGTCTACGGAAACGGAGGCTGCCTGCAGTTCTTTGGCCAGGATCTTAATCTGTACTATCCCTAACAGAGAAACAGTTTCGGGAGGAAGAGGGCCGTATCTGTCCCGGAGTTCCTCGGATATGTCCAGCACATCCAGCGTCTTCTGAGCCTCAGCCAATCTTTGATATACTGCTACCTTTTGGGCTGGCTCCAAAATATATCTGTCGGGAATAAAGGCATTGGCTCTGATCTCTACCTTTGGCTCGATGGGCTTCTCTACCTTCTCCCCTTTTAACTCTCGAATGGTCTCCTCCAGTAGTTGGCAATACATATCGAACCCTACAGCGTAGAGGAATCCGTGCTGCTCGGGCCCCAGAATATTCCCGGCGCCTCGGATTTCCATATCCCGCAGCGCCAGTTTGAACCCTGAGCCAAGTGCAGTGAACTCTTCAATAGCCCTTAATCTTCTTCTGGCTTGCGGAGAAAGAGAGGCATAGGGTGGAATCAACAGGTAAGCATAGGCTTGACGATTGGACCTGCCCACTCTACCCCTCAGTTGGTAAAGCTGTGCCAAACCAAATCGATCGGCACGATTGACGATCATAGTGTTCACATTGGGGATGTCCAACCCTGCCTCAATAATCATTGTAGAGACCAGGCAGTCGTATTGTCGACTGAGAAAATCAAGCATAATCCTCTCTAAGTGGTTGGGTGGCATCTGCCCATGGGCCACCGCAAATCTCACCTGGGGTAGAAGCCGCTCTAAAAACAGGGTAAGAGAGTCTATAGATTGAACCCGATTGTGGACGAAATAGATCTGTCCTCCTCGGTCCACCTCTCTCAAGATGGCCTCGGCGATTCGATCCTTGTCAAAGGCTAAGATCTCTGTCTGAATGGACAACCGGTGCTTGGGAGGGGTGTTGATCACCGATATATCCCGGGCACCTGTCAAGGACATATGTAAAGTTCGAGGAATAGGCGTAGCGGTTAGCGTGAGCACATCCACCAGACGACGGAGCTGCTTGAGTTTCTCCTTGTGGCGGACGCCGAATTTGTGCTCTTCGTCAATTATCACTAAGCCCAGGTCTTTGAAATTCACATCGGCAGAGAGCAGCCGGTGAGTCCCGATGACGATGTCTACCGTGCTAACCTTGAGCATCTGGATAATCTCTCGCTGCTGCTTTTTTGTCCGAAACCGGCTCAAGACCTCAACCCTTACCGGAAATGGTGCCAGCCTCTCGGTGAAGGTGCTGTAGTGCTGTTGAGCCAGGATGGTGGTGGGAACCAGGATGGCCACCTGTTTGCCGTCGTTCACCACTTTAAAGGCTGCCCTTACTGCCACTTCTGTCTTGCCATAGCCCACATCTCCGCAGATCAGCCTGTCCATAGCCGCCGGTTTCCCTAAATCCCTCTTCATTTCGTCCATCGCCTTTAACTGGTCTGAAGTCTCCTCGTAGGGGAAAGAACTCTCCAATTGCCACTGCCAGTCTGTGTCGGGAGAGAAAGCCACCCCTGGCTTTGCCTTACGTTCGGCGTAAAGCTGGAGCAGTTCCTTAGCCATACGTAAAATCCCCCTCTTGGCCCGAGCCTTTACCTTCTCCCAGGCATCTCCCCCTAACTTGCTCAACACCGGGGCAACCCCTTCCTGGCCAGAGTATTTCTTGACCCGGTGTAAGTCCTCAACAGGAACATAGAGTTTATCCCCATTCCGGTAGCAGAGTTGGAGACAATCCCTCTGTTTGCCTCCGGTGGTTATGGTGCAGATGCCCTCGTATTTTCCGATCCCGTGGTCTTGGTGAACAACAATATCTCCCTTACGCAAGACCTTGAGATCGGGGATAGAAACCCCACCTTTGAATTTGTGGCGGTGGTAACGGCGTTTGTAGCGGCTGAAGATCTCATGGTCATTAAACAGAGCAATCTTAGCCTGAGGGAAGATGAATCCCTGATGGAGACTACCGACTCCCATATTGACCGGGCTTCCATAAGGCTCCAACAACTCCTGCAGGCGTTGAGCTGCCCCCTGATTTTCGCAAAGGAGGTAAATCCGGTATTTCTGTCGCCGAAGCTCAGAGAGCTCCTTTGCCAGCAGTTTCACATCTCCCTGAAATTGGCGGCTTATTGTGGTCTGGAACCCCACTGCATCAGCAGCCTGGCTGCGGAAAGGGATGCTCTCCAGGCGCTGGAAAGGAGTGAGTCCCTCCTCCAGTCGTTGCAGCATCTCGGTGAGCCTGTCAGGGGGGAGGGCGAATCTGCCCCGGCGCTCTTCTTCTCGGAATTGGCGGACATAACGGTTCTCCAGCTCTTCGTATGCTGCTTTCAGATCGGCCCGGTCGCTTAGGAAAACTAAGGTATTAGAGTCAGAATAGTCCAGCAGGGTCGACTGATCATAGAACAAGGGAAGGTATTGTTCCATTTCCGGAGAGAATATCCTCTGGGCGACATTTCGCTTCAGCCTCTTCAAAGGGATGCCGCTCTGTTCCTCTGTCTGCTCTATTTTCTTCAAGTAATTCTCCGCCAGTTCCTTAGAGAGAATAATCTCTTGATAGGGAAGGATCCCTATCCTCTGCAGTTCCTCTACCGACCGTTGGGAATGCACATCAAATTGTCGGATAGACTCGATGGTGTTGCCGAAGAACTCGATTCGGTAAGGTTTCTCTGAGGCCAAGGGGAAGATATCCAAGATGCCGCCGCGAACGCTTACCTGTCCCGGTTCTTCCACCATAGGCAGCCGCTCGAATCCCCGTTCAATCAGCTCTTCGATCAGGTTGAAAAGGTCTCTGGTCTGCCCTACTTTCAGCTCTTCGGTGGAAAGCTGAAGAAGTTCAGGGGGAATGGTGGGAAGGGCTAACGCTTCTGGCGTGGTCACCACGATGGGGGAGTTGTCCTCTAACAGGTTGCCCAGACACTCTATCCGCAGGCTGGCAGGTTGGCTGGAGGCTGAAGTAGCCGAGCGAGGAGCAGGAAAGTAATGGATTTTTTTCTCTTTGACTAAGCTCTCTATGTCGTCTCTCAACCGGAGGGCCTGGCCTTCGTCAGCAGTTACCGCTAAGATGGGTCGGCCGGTCTGCTGGTAAAGCCAGACAAGCAAAAAGGCACAGAGAGAGCCTTCCAAACGGTGCAACAGGATAGCCTGTTCCCGTTCTGCAATTCTTCGCTGGACCTCTTGAAAACTCTGGGTCTGGGTAAACTTCGAGAAAAAGGCCGGAAGCAGCGAGTCAAGTTGAGGATATGGTATGGGGAGAGACATGCTATTAAATTAATTAGGACGCAGATTTTCGCCGATACCCGCAGAAGATTCTAAAAATTTTTAAGTTAGTTCTATATTTAAAGTCTCAACAATCTGCAATCTGCGTTCATCTGCGTCCAAAAATGGAAATCCTATTTGATCAAGAGCATCTTTTTGGTATAGAGGGAGTTACTGGCCTTTAACTGGTAAAAGTATATTCCAGAGGCCACTGGTCGGCCCTGCTGGTCTTTGCCATCCCAAGAGAGGTCATTGTAGGAATCCGGCAGCAGCCATCCCAGCTCCTCCCGCTTCACCAGTTGGCCATTGACAGAATAGATCGACAGGGTCACATTTGCTGGATCTGTCAGATCAAAGGGGATGGCCGTTTTGGAGTTTTTCGTTACATCAAAAGGATTCGGCCAATTTTGTCTTAGCACCGCACCGGCAATTTGGTCACCCTCTACGATCCTGAATAGACTGTTCTGAGTATTAGCCGGTGACCTGCCCAGGTTGAAGACGAAACTGAGCACACGCACGACAGTCCTATCTCCGTCTGCTGCATCGGGGTTCACGATATATCTTATGTAAACCAGAGCACCACTGCTTGCAAGGGCCTGGCTCCCAGACATGCTTATAGCCATTTGCCCGTCTGTGATGCTACAAGCTGGAGCCCCCCAACCCTGGACAATAGTGCCCTGAGTCGAACAGGAGTATGGTTTAAGAACTGTGGTGTCCGTAGTGACAGCAACGCTGACAGAGGTGATTTCCATCCCGGTTACATCGCTCACCATTATGGGTATATCTATGGTGTCGCCAGGCGCAGCGGAGCAGTTAGGTATTTCCACCGTCACCGGTAGCTCATCGGTCAGGTAAGGATCAAACTCGGCCCAATAAGAGTAGCTAAAAGGCCCGCCTTTAAATGAGGTCTCAGTCAGGATGAGGACGATCTCATTGTATCTGCTCCAGCCAGGCACATCGGTGTTGGTTGTTGAATCTTCCTCCGATGGGAAACAGGCTACCTGGAAGCTCCAATTGCCTTCGAGTCCGTGGGGATCTATTCTCAAACCGCCTGTCCATTTTCGGGGGATAAACCCCACATAGTTTGCTGCCAGGTGGCCTGTGCTGTTCGCCCCTTGAGCTGGGTATTCTGTATGGATTTCCCTAAAGCTTATCTCAGGGTAGTCAGCCCCTTCTGGATAGTACCGCAAGGTATCTGCCCGGCTGCCGGTGTAGCAGTTCCATAGTGAGAACTCCTTCATTGCTGCTGCCATCCCTCCGGGAATTACCTGATCAAACACCGAGATGCTGGCCGTGCCCTTTTGGCCTATCTTCTCCCAGATAAGGCGAATTACATCTCTTCCGAAGCGCTTGGCCAAATAATGGGCAAACACTGAGGCCCCGTATTCATACTCGTCGTCTGATGTGTCTAAAGAAGTTCCAGAACGTTCAAAGAAAGAAGCGAGATAGTTGTAGTAATCGTTCACATAATCATAGGTCACATCCTCCATCCAGGTAGAGCACACCTCCATCCACCACCTGGCGTCTTCTCCGGCATAGTAAGAAAACTGGAGGGTATGGAAGAATTCGTGGGCGGCGGTCACCCGCAAGGCATCTATCTCTCGAGTCGGGTAGATGGAGTCTGTGTAATTGTTGTCGATTTCGATGTAACTGGTACATCCAAAACCAGAAGGAAGCAGTTTATCCGGATAGGTATAGCCATAAACGCGCTTGCCAGATAGATCAGTTATATAGACATCGTACTCCGAACCTCCGCCCTCAGAGCCATCGGGAGGTGGAGCTTGGTAGTCCAGAGTATCCACCTCCAGGACAAAACAATTGTCGAAGGTAGCAGCAACTTGATCAATGTAGTCAGGTATGCCGTTTTGAGGATCAGTATCTGTTGGATCCACTGCATTCTTCTCAGAGAGGTCATAGTGAATCCTGAAGTTTCCGCTGGGGCTGAGATAGGAGAACCCCGGGCTGGGACGAGCCAGATAGGAGGCCAGCAGACGCTGGGCAGGCAAATCCAGTTTATCCCACCCTGCTTTCAACTCAAGTATTATAGGGGTCCCCGACTTCCTCAGCTTAACTTTCTCCTGGTACTCGGGTGGAAGCTTAGAGGGCTCAAACAGCGAATAGGCCTTGTACAGAAGCGCAGTCTGGTGGTCTATCCTCCCAGCCTTCAGTTCAGCTTCGATCTTTGCCCTGAGAGTTACCTCTGTCCAGCCCGTTCTCACTGTAAAAAGACCGATAAGGAACACAAACACCCAATTGATTTTACGCACAAAAGCTCCCTTCGGTTGACAGCTATAATCTTAATAGAAACTTGCTCATTTGTCAAGGGAAAACCTGAAGATCAAAGGGGTGCAGTTTCCCCTTGACAGCTCAGTTCTTTTCTGATATTTTAAAGTTATATCAAATGCCAAATTTGATTGACTCGTAAGAAGTCTCTTTTTTGTCATTTCATAACTGGAGTCACTTCAATGGGAAAAATAAAACTGTTCCTTCTTCTTTCTTTTCTCTTCCTTCCCTTTCAGGTGAGGGCTTTGGAGAGAACAGCGACAGCTTGTCTCAACGAGTTAGAATTGGTCAGAGGAGCAATGGCCGATTCTCTGCCTGTATTTTTTGCTGATATTCCCCTGGTTTCTCAGACAGGCGTCAGGCTAAAGGCACTTACTGAAAACAAGGCGAACTGGTTGATGGAGAACTCTCTGACTAAGATGCTACTTGAACAGGGCTATTATACAGTACGCCCTTCAGAGGAAACCAACTCAGCAGTTCCTTCATCTCCCAAGTATACTCTTTCTTATCGTATCGCTGACCTGAAGTTTGAGTATCGGCATCCCAGAGGTTCTATATTCAAAAAGAAGTTTATCAGGAGACGGATGCGACTGGACTGTTTTTTCTCCTTGAGTGAACCCCAAAGTTCGGTTATTATTTGGTCTAAATGGATGCACATTCAGTGGGAAGACTTGGTGCCGGCCGGTGGAGAAGAGGCATTGAAAAACGATATCTTCTCCCAGAGAACTGTCTTGCAGGACAAAAGCAGGTGGCTTGAGATACTGGTGGTGGTGGGCGTGATCAGCAGTATGGCTTATACCCTGTTTTAGCGAAGCTTCGCCTCGAGCCGATGAGACACGAAGTAGGGACAGAACAATGTTCTGTCCCTATGGGACCGGTAAAAAAATCCGAAACAAATTCCCAATGACCAAAATCTTAATGCTACAACCTCGTGGCTTTTACCTACAGCAACTCAGCTTTTGCTGTTTCGAATTCCTGAACCTGTCAGGAACAGGTTTTGAACATTTGAATTTTGATATTGTTTCGGATTTCGTGCTTAGGGTTTCGAATTTACAAAATATTTATTAAGCAAATAATCTTGACATTAAACCAAATCACCTCTTTGAATAACTTAGCCATGTCAGGATCATCTCTATAAGTGGAGCTCAACTACATCACCGTCCTGGAGCACATGGTGTCTTTGGATCATCTGGCCATCGTAGACATGCTTGCCCCATATCCTTGCATATCTGAGTTTTTCTAAAAAATCCTTGTGGATCTTTGAAGCAAGATCTTCCATCTTAGATCCTTTTTTTAATACAAAAGGGGCACTGAGGTCTGGCTC
>DAOWIT010000066.1 GCA_030640765.1 Candidatus Latescibacterota bacterium
AATTCCCACGCTCTTACATTACTCTATTTTTTATACGCTTATTCTTCTTTCTGTCTAATAATTGGTGATTAGGGAAACGGAGGGAAACTCTCTGAGTTTCCCGGTGACTATCTCCCTTATTTGCTCAAGTCGCTGTTTAGTATTGGCCTCGAAGCGCAAGACCAGGATCGGCTGGGTATTGGAGGCTCTGATCAACCCCCATCCATCGCCAAATAATATGCGCACACCGTCCAGATCAATAGTGTCGTATCTACTCTGAAAGTATTTTTTGACCTGTTCCACCACCTTAAACTTCTCCTCATCAGGACAGGAAACCCTTATCTCCGGGGTGGCATAGTAAAGAGGAACATCCTCCAATAACTGCGAGAAAGCCTTATCGCTATGGGAAAGTATCTCTAACAGCCGACAGGATGCGTAGATAGCATCATCATAGCCGTAATATCTGTCCGCGAAGAACATATGTCCACTCATCTCCCCTGCCAAAAGAGCCCCCTCTTGCCGCAGTTTTCCCTTTATTAAGGAATGGCCTGTCTTCCACATAATCGGCACTCCTCCGTGCTTTTTGATATCCTCCAGTAAGGCCTGGGAACATTTCACATCAAATATTATCTTTGCTCCTTTTTTTTGTCGTAATATCTGACGAGAGAAAAGGATTAACAGCCTGTCACCCCAGACTATTCGGCCTTTGTCGTCTACCACACCTATCCGGTCACCATCACCGTCGTAGGCCACCCCTAACTCGGCCTTCTCCTCCTTAACAATCCTAATTAAATCCTCTAAATATTCAGGAACAGTCGGATCGGGGAAATGGTTGGGGAAATTACCGTCTAAATTACAATACAATCTCCTAACTTTGCAGCCTATAGCTTCGATTAAACCAGGGGCTACGGCCCCGGCAGTGCCGTTGCCGGCATCTAATACTACCTTCACTTCTCTCTTAATATCTATCCCGTTCTTTAAATGACTGCAATAAGGATCTATGGTCTTTGCCCGATCGAGTTTTCCCTTGCCTTTGGCAAATCTGCCTATTTCGATTATTCTTCTTAGTTCCTGGATTTTCTCGCCATATATGGAAGCATAACCTTCACAGATTTTGAACCCGTTGAAATCTGGAGGATTATGACTGCCAGTGATCATTATTCCCCCATCTTTCTGCAAATAGACGATGGAGTAGTAGAAGACAGGCGTTGGCAGAAGGCCCACATCTACGACATTGCACCCGGTGGAGAGCAATCCAGCTATTGCCGCATTAGCAAAGCGCTCGGAGCTGAGGCGATTATCTCTGCCAACTACAAGGTCTTTTTTTCCAGCAGCTTGGATGTAAGTCCCAAAGGCCTGTCCTATCTGTCTGGAAACCTCATCGCTGAGATCCTTCTCCACTATGCCTCGAATATCATATTCTCTGAATATCTGAGGATTCATTCTACATCCTAAGTCCTTAAACAATGGTCTTAACTTTGATAGACTCGTAAAAAGTCTCTTTTTGTCATGCTGAGCTTGTCGAAGCATCTCATAAGTTACTGGAATTTATCAACACATGAGATTTTTCGCGGAGCCTGCCCTGAGGGAGATTCTTCAGTCGCTATCGCTCCTTCAGAATGACAGCCAGCGAAGGGCTCAGAATAACGGCCTTACTACTTTTTTCGAGTCAATCAAACATCGAACTGTTTCAATCGAAAAAAAATAGAACCCGTGGACCTGAAGAGATTTCCTTTATTTTTGGGGCGGGGTGATATCCTCCATTTTGGCCAGTCGATCCAGAAGCTCCTTCTCTTCTTTGTTAAGTTTTGTAGGAACCCACACATTGACTCGTACTAGTTGATCACCTTTCCCGTGACCATCGGTCCTAAGCAGTCCCTTGCTCCGAAGCCGAAACACCTTACCTGATTGAGTACCAGGGGGAATTCTCATCAGGACCTTCTCGTAAAGGGTGGGGACTCTCACCTCATCCCCCAAGGCTGCCTGGGGAAAACTTATGGAAAGCTCGTAGATAACATCATCACCGTGTCTGGTAAAATACGAGTGGGGCAACTCTTCTATGAAAATAAGCAGATCACCAGCAGACCCAGCGCGGGGACCAACATCGCCCTGGCTACGCAAGGGGATATAGTTGCCATTTCCCACACCTGGGGGGACTTTTACCGATATGGTGGCTGCGCTTCGCACCCTTCCTTCGCCAGCACAACTGGGGCAGGGTTCGGTGACTACCCTGCCTTCTCCACCACACCGGGGACAAGTGGTGATGTTAACAAACTGTCCGAAGAAAGACCTGGAACTTTGCCTTACCTGACCAGTGCCGTGGCAAAGAAGACAAGTTTGGGTAGCACCGGTGCGGGATCCTGTGCCTTTACATGCTTCACAGCGCTGAAATTTTTTCAGTCGGAGTTTCTTCTCCACCCCAGTGGCGATCTCTTCTAAAGAGAGTTGCAGGCTAACCCTGAGATCTGATCCTCTTTGTGGGCCTGCCTCTCTTGTCCGACTTCTTCTGCCAAATATGTCACCAAAGAATCCTTCGCCGAAGAGATTCTCAAAGATATCCTCAAAATCGGTGGCGTGGGTGAAATCCGACCACTGGAATCCGCCGCGGCTAAAGGTATCCCCGAGTCCCTCGTGCCCAAACCGGTCGTAAGTGGACCGTTTCTTGGGATCAATAAGTACCTCGTATGCCTCGGATGCCTGTTTAAACTTTTCCTCGGCCTCTTTGTCCTCAGGATTTCTATCTGGGTGATACCGCATTGCCTGCTGCCGATAAGCCTTCTTAACCTCCTCCTCAGAGGCGTCTCTACTTAGTCCCAACACTTCATAATAATCGCGCTTTGCCATAAGAAAACCCTTTCACACAGTTAATTAGAACCTCATCGATAGAGCCACTCTGTTTTTTTCTAAGTCTACATTAATCACCTTCACCTCAACTATGTCTCCCACAGAAACGACCTCGAAAGGATCCTTTATAAATTTATCGCTGAGCTGAGAGATATGCACCAGGCCGCTTTTTCGCATCCCGATATCTACGAAAACGCCGAACGGAGCCACAGTTTTCACTCTTCCCTTAAGCAGCATTCCCTCCTTCAAATCTTCCAGCCGTAGCACTTCGGTCCGTAACATAATTGGACGGGAATCTTCCCGAATGTCGGTGGTGGGATTCTCCAGATTTTTCAAAATATCCTTAAAGGTGGACTCCCTCAATGAGAATTCAGAGGCCAATTGGGCTGTATCCGCCTTAGCAAGTCTCATCTTCACCCGCACTGCCTTGACACTCTCTGGCAAATTGCTAACACCACTTCCCCATCGCTCCAGCAATTGATAAACAGTATCGTATTGTTCCGGGTGAATAAAGGTATTATCCAAGGGATTAGACCCGCCTTCTACCCGCAGGAAACCTACACACTGGAAAAATTCTCTATCTCCTAAACCCTCAACTTCCTTTAGTTCATCCCGACTCTGGAACCCGCCCCGTTCTTCCCGGTAGTGAACGATCCGTTTGGCTAACTCTGGCGACAAACCAGGGACATACTTGAGTAGAGAGACTGAAGCTGTATTTAAGTCAACTCCCACCTGATTGACGCAGAGCTGAATAACAAAAGAGAGCTCATCATTCAACCGGTCCTGATCTATTTCCTGCTGGTAGATTCCGATCCTAATAAATTTGGGATTAATTTTAACCAGTTCTCTTAAGGGATCCTGAAGTCGGCGGGCGATGAAGATAGTGCTCCGTAGTCCCGTATCCAGCTCGGGGAACTCCTCCTGGGCCGCTTCAGAGAATGAATACGCAGAAGCTCCATCTTCTTCTACCACTGTATAAGAAAGTTTTCTCTCCGAGCGGGAAAGGATTTCCGCCACCAATCTCTCTGTCTGCTCAACAGCCATTCCGTTGCCCAAGGCAATAATGTCTATCTGATCTCTTTGTACAAGATCCAACAGGTCGCTCACTGTTTGCTCCCACTGGTTTTGTAGATCAAGCACTGCTCCCTCTATGTATTCTCCTGCCTGGCCAATTACCGCCGCCCTGGTGACAGTTTTGACTCCGGAACCTATGCCCAGTATTACTGTGTTCTTGAGAGGTGCTCTTAATAGTTCGCTCTTTAAGTTCCTGGCAAACATAATGATAAAGTACTCCTCGGCCTTTTCTGTCAATTCACTCCTCAATTGCCGTTTAATAGCAGGGGCAATCAGTCGTCGGTATCCTTCTTTGATAGCCTTCTTTAGCTCATCGAGAAAGATCGTTTCCCTATTCTTCACCACATGAGCCTCTATCCTCTTGAGTATCTCTTCTTCGGGGGCATCTATCGATACCTTAAGGATCTTTTCCTTCTCGCCCCGATTTATAGCTAGGATTCGATAAGGCGGGATCTTCCAGGGAGCTTCGCTATACTTGTAATACATCTCAAACTCGCCTCGCAGAAACTGGCCTCTGGCTTGGGTGATAAGCATCCCCTTCTGAGAGGTGAATTTTCTCACAATTTCCCTTATTTCAAGATCTTGAGAGAAACGCCTGGCGACAATATCTCTGGCTGATGCCAAAACAGCCTCAGGGGTAAGTAGATCTCCTTCTGTCCTTACATACTGTAAAGCGTAATCTTCAGGTGAACCTTGTGTCACTTCCTGAGCTAACATTAGGTCTGCCAGTGGTTGCAACCCCAGTTGCCTTGCCAACTCCGCCCTGGTGAGCTCTGCTGGCTTGAATGCCAGGTATAAGTCTTCAATTTCAGGGACAGTTAAAGCGTTCTCAATTTTCTCTTCTATCTGAGGGGAGAACGTCCCCTGGTGGCTGAGAAGTTCGATAAGCTCCTTCTTCCTCTGTTCTAAGAATTTCATAGCGTTCAGGCCTCGCTGGATTTCACGGAGCTGTTCTTCATTCAATTCCCCAGTCGCTTCTCTCCGATACCAAGCAATAAAGGGCACTGTGTGTCCTGCCTCTAAGAGCTCAACTGCCTTTTCTACCTGCGATACCTTCAAAGATAGTTCAGATGCAATTTTGACAACCATTTCTACTCCTCATTGAATAAAGCATTCACAAATTCTGATGGGTCAAATTCTTTTAAATCATCCACTCCTTCTCCGATTCCAACCATCTTGATAGGAATGTTCAAATTATCTTTAATCGCGACAACAATACCTCCTTTCGCTGTTCCATCCAGTTTAGTAAGGGCAATTCCGGTCAGTCCGATGGCCTGGTTAAAGTAATCTGCCTGGGCGATTGCATTCTGTCCGGTGGTTGCATCAAGCACCAAGATCGTCTCATCAGGAGTACCTTCTGCCTGCTTACCCAGTACCCTTTTGATCTTCTTCAACTGTTCCATAAGGTTTACCTTGGTGTGAAGTCTGCCAGCAGTGTCAATGATGAGCAGATTCGCCCCTCGGGACTGGGCGGCACAAAAAGCATCAAAGACTACTGAGGCGGGATCGGCTCCAGGTTGATGTTTGACCAGTTCCGCCCCGGCCCGCTTGGCCCAGATCGCCAACTGTTCGATAGCCGCCGCTCGGAAGGTATCGGCCGCAGCTAAGACAACCTTTCTGTCCAAATCCCGATATCTTTTGGCTAACTTGCCGATCATTGTGGTCTTGCCTGTACCGTTCACCCCCACAACCATAATCACATAGGGGCGACCTTCCGGCTTGGTAAACTCCATCGTAGCCGGAGCCGAGCCGTCCCAGATGGCCAAAATCTGCTGTTTAAGAAGGACCTTAACCCCTTCCGAATCAATTAGATCCCCTCGCCGAATTGACTCCCGAAGACCCCGAATGATTTTTTCGCTGGTTTCCACTCCAATATCCGCCCCGATAAGCACCTCTTCGAGTTCTTCCAGCATTTCCTCATCTGCCCTCGGATGTCTGCTCACCACCGCTGAAAGCTTCCTCACCATCCCGGTGCGAGTTTTCTTCAGGGCATCTGCTAACTTTCTAAACAAGAGATTCTGCTCCTGTAGTTTCACAATTACCTTTAGTTAATCAATCTGCATAAAGTTATAGTATAAGAAACAGGGAGAAATTTGTCAATAGAAACTTGATCCATCCGTAGAAAGTCTAAAATCTACCACAGAGACACGGAGAAAAGCAACCACATAATTACTTGATTATTTTGAAAATCATTTCTCTCTGTGTCTCCGTGTCTCTGTGGTGAAATCAGGTTCAGAGACTTCTCACAAGTCAATCAATTATGGCTCCCCAACTTCAACAAGCTATTGTAAGATCACTAATTAGGGACATTAGTACAATTCAGCAAGATAGGTTTCTGTTCAACGAATAGAACAGAGGGATTTTTTCCCTTGACAAGACGCCCTCAAAATTGTATCATTTCTCAACAGGAGGCAAAGAGATGGCCAAAAGTTACGCTGAAATAAACGCAAAGATAAAAAAGGGGGCAGCAGTAGTAGTCACTGCCGAGGAGATCATCGACATTGT
>DAOWIT010000145.1 GCA_030640765.1 Candidatus Latescibacterota bacterium
AAGATTGTGGTGAGCATCTGTGAGGAGAATATAGGGGTTCCGGTACTCGACTCCTATGTGGAGGCGGCGATTTTGGCCGAGTTGACCGGGGCAGGATTTGCGGTGATCTCGTTAGAAGAGACTAAAAGGCAGGTCTCTGTAGCCGGTATTGAGCAGGCAATGGGAGGAGACTACCAGGCTGTCCAGCGGGCGGCTAAAAAACTGGCAGCTGAGGTGGTGATTGTGGGCAGGGCCAGCACGATCTTCTCCAGTCAGACACTGGGTACGGCCAAGTGCAGTTACGCCCGAGCCACAATCAGGGCCATTGATGTCAGCTCCGGCGAAGTTCTGGCCGCTGTGGATCTGAGTCAGGCGAAAGGGTTTGCCAACACCGCCGAGAAAGCGGGGTTAAAGGCGTTACGGGAAGTCAGCACCCGCATCGCCCCGGAGATTGTAGAGAAACTGCAACCATAGTGACGTTGAGGAGACGCGGGTATATACCCACCTATTGTAGCCGCACCCTTTATGGATGCGTAGACCATTCGTTTTGCACCTTATCCAAGGACACACTCTGCCTCTAAAAAGGGCGACCACGGAGGGTCGCCCCTACAAAAATGGCACTTAATTTCCACCTGAATTCAGTTATTATACCTCTGCTGCTTCTGCCCATCTTGGTAGCACTGGCTTGGTTTTTCTACCGGCGAACCAATCCGCCTATCTCTCGCCGGCTGAGAAGATTCCTCTTTGCCCTGCGAGCCGCCGCCCTCTGTCTGCTAACCTTCCTGCTCTTCGAGCCAATGCTCACCTTTACCTCCACCGTGACAGAAAAGCCCATCGTAGCATTCTTAGTTGATTGTAGCCAGAGCATGTCCCTGACCGACTCCCAGGGGAACCGCCAAAAACAGCTCGTTGCCCTGCTTGCCAGCAGCACCCTCGACAGCTTAGCCCAGTGCTCTCGGCTCAAGATATTCGCCTTTGCGGACGATTTTACTGACTTCGATCTGGTTTCAACAGATTCGCTTTTTCTCACTGGCCAGGGCACCGACATCGGTTCTGCCTTAGAGGAGTTAGAGAGGAAGTTCGAGCCAGAGGAACTCTCCGGTCTCATCCTCCTCTCCGACGGAGCCAATAACCTGGGCAAAGACCCGCTCAGCGTGGCTAAAAGGATGAAAGTGCCTATCTTTACCGTGGGAATCGGAAGTCCCCAGGGTGAAAGAGATATTAGGCTCTCAGGACTTCTTTTCCCCCCGGTTGCCTACACCGGGGACCGCCTGCCCCTGGAGGTGACCATCCAAAGCTGGGGATACACCGGAGTCAGAGCCACAGTGATACTCTCCGAAAAGGGGGAGAAATTAGCCCAACAGTATGTCACCCTGACAGGCGAGGGCAGAGAACAACAGGTGGGATTTGAATTGCCAGTGGAGAAACCAGGCTTGCATCACTATCAGGTGAGTATTCCAGTAGGGGAAGGGGAACTTTCTCCGAAGAACAACCGCCAGAGATTTAAGGTGAAGATCTTAGACAGCCGAATCCGGGTGCTTCTGGTGGCAGGTGGACCAAGCCCAGATTTTGCTTTCCTTAGAAAGACATTGGAGAGAGGAAAAGATGTGGAGGTTCATCCCCTGGTGATCAAAAAAGCCAACCAGTTCTATCAGGGCAAATTTCCTGCATCTGGAAAAGACCTGAGAGAATTCAAGTTAGTTATTCTGTTGGATTTGCCTCGGTCGGTGATCAGGGGCCGGCCAGAGCGATTGCTCTCGGAATTTGTCCGGCAGGGTGGGGGACTGTTAGTTATTGGCGGCGAAGATGGCTTCAGGGGCTACAAAAAATCTCCACTGGCAAATGTCTTACCGGTGACACTGAGGTCAGGGGTCTTCTTTCGCTCAGGAGAATTTCAGCTGGAGCTTTCTGCCCCGGGAGAGAGACATCCGGTCACGCTACTCTCTGAGGATCCGATGGAAAGCCAGAGGATGTGGGTGGAGTTGCCGCCCCTTGCTGGGGTTAATAGGTTGGAAGCTGTTCGTCCCGAGGCAATCCTGCTGGCCTATTATGAGGATCCAACAGGCACTTTTCTTCCCCTTGTGGTGGTAGGCAGCTACGGCAAGGGCAGGGTTATGGTGGCTCCCTTCTGTGGCTTTTGGCGTTGGGATTTGGTGATGTGGGGAATAGTTAAAACCAACAGGGCTTCAGACAAATTCTGGCAGAACACCGTGGCCTGGCTCACCGTTCCCAGAGACCTCTCACCAGTTCAGGTAAGCACTGACAAGAAAGTCTACCGAAGCGGAGAGAAGGTGAACTTACAAGTACAGCTCTACGATCCCCTAGCCAGTCCTCTGTCAGAGGCCAACGTCATTGTTACACTGTCTCGACAAGGGATAAAGCAGAGGCAACTTCAACTGAAAGATTGCGGAGATGGCATGTATCGATCTCAACTCTCTAAACTTGTCCCCGGCACCTACCAGGCTGAAGTAATAGCCTGGAAAGGGAATGAGAAAGTAGGGCAGGGGAGGGGAGAATTCACCGTAGACCAGTACAGCTTAGAATTTCAACAAACCCAAGCAAACTATGAGCTTCTGAAAAGAATGGCCTACCACAGCGGAGGCAGGTTCTGCCGGGTAGAGGAATTTTCCCGCTTGTTGGGACAGTTGGATCTGAAGAAGCAGAGACGGTCCCATACCCGTTCAGTCAGGCTGTATAGCTACCCTTGGATTCTGGCACTGGTTCTGGGCTTGATCGCCACCGAGTGGACCGTGCGGAGGAAACGAAGACTGTTGTGAACCCAGATACGGAAATTCATCCTCTGGCAGCCCACGAATTTATTCGTGGGTCTGAAAAAGCACCATAGGACGGTCAACCGTTTAAACGGTTTATTGAAGCAGGATTCCAAAAACCGATGAATCGGTTTATGTGTTCATTTGCTTTGGTGCCACGATTGGAATCGTGGGCTTCCACTGGATTTCATTACATTTACACTAACAGGATAAATGAGTCTTTCCGAATATAGCATGAACAAACCTAAACTGGCGCTAATTACCTTAGGATGTTCCAAAAACTTGGTTGACTCGGAGAAGATGTTAGGACTTCTGGAGGCAAACGGTTACCAGCTCAGCTCCGAGCAAGAAGCGGATTTAATTATTATCAATACCTGCGGTTTTATCCAGCCGGCAAAGGAGGAGTCCATCGAGACGATCTTGGAGGCTGCCCGGTTCAAAGAGGATGACAGGGCAAAGAAGCTGATTGTAACCGGCTGCCTTGTCCAACGCTACCCGAGACAACTGGAACAGCAGTTACCAGAAGCCGATCTGCTGCTTGGACTCGCCGATGAATCCCAGATTGTTCGACACTGTGACCGACTCCTGGGTTTGAGGAGAGCAGAACTGCACCAGGCAGAAAGGCGAATTCTCACTCCCTCTCACTATGCCTATCTCAGGATAGCCGACGGCTGCGACAACTGTTGCAGCTACTGCACCATTCCCCTTATTCGCGGCAGACAGCGAAGCAGACCCATACAAGAGGTAACCACTGAGGCAGGTCACTTAGTTCGGCAAGGGGTCAGGGAACTTATCCTGATAGCCCAGGATACCACCAAGTACGGGACAGATCTCTACAGCAAGAGGTGCTTGGATGAACTAATCCGGGAGCTGGCAAAGATAGAGGGTGTCGAGTGGCTTCGACTGCTTTACACCCACCCTGCCCACTGGTGGGATGGCCTTATAGATGTGCTGGCAGAGACTCCAAAGGTATGCCGCTGCTTAGACATTCCCCTTCAGCACATCTCCGACAGGATTCTGACCGAGATGAACCGGCGGATCACCCGGAAACAAATCAGCCAGCTTATTCAAAAGCTGAGAGAAAAACTTCCCGGCGTGGTCTTGCGTACCTCGGTGATGGTGGGGTTTCCAGGTGAGACCGACCAGGAGTTCCAGGAATTGCTCGATTTCCTCCGGCAAGTCAGATTTGAGCGGCTGGGGACCTTCACTTATTGGCGGGAAGAGGGGACTGAAGCGGCGGAATTTAGCCATCAGTTACCTCAAAAGGTGAAAGAAGAGCGGCTTCATCAGGTAATGTTGCTACAACAGAAGGTTTCTCTTGAATTCAACCGCTCGCTGGTCGGTAAAGTGCTTCCTGTGCTTATTGATCAACAGATTGATACTCTTCCTGTCCAATTTATAGGACGCACTCAACTGAGCGCCCCTGAGGTAGACGGTCAGGTGCTGATCACTGGAGGCCAGGCTCAGGTAGGCCAATTTTACAAGGTAAGAATAGCGAAAGCTCATGAATATGATATCACCGGGGAAATTGTCTCTGTCGGGTAAGAACTTGTGCTTGACTTTTCCCTGGCCGCTGATTATATTTATTCGTTGAATTTCAGCGGAATTTGTCCCTGTTGGACAAAATGCCCATTGGGAAAAAGCTCAGGAAAATCTTACCTAAGAGTGCTGCCTGAGATAAAGCTTGTTAAGGATTCTGTATCTGATGTCGACTAAGGTTAAATACATCTCAATTTTTATTGTTCCCGATGATGGCTCAAAGACCACTAAGCTGAGGTTAAGGCACCCCATCTACCGCTTCCTCACCATTCTTTTCCCCGCCTTATTGGTTTTTATGGTGGCTAGTTTGTTTTTCTGGGGGAAAATGGTGCAGGTTTTCCGAGAGAAAGCTGTCCTGCGAGCGGAGAATGCCAAGGTGAGACAGTTAGCTTTCGAGTTAGAACAAATTCGGGCAATTGACAACCAGCTACGGGTAATGGCTGGGGCGGATCTTAAACTTTCCCCTGGTGTTACCAGATCTACATATATGTTGACAGACAGCCTGAGCGAGGATTCCTCTATCCAGCAGAAGGATATTCCTTCTATCTGGCCAACAGAGGGTAGGGTCTCTTCAGAGTTTGGTGAATACCGAGGGCTGATGGGCAAAAGGCACGAGGGGATCGATATCGCTGCTGCCTCCGGCACTCCAGTGAGGGCTACCGCTGAGGGAAAGGTGCTCTTCGCCGGATGGACAGATGACCTGGGGAATATAGTGATTATCAAACATGGCACCCGATATTTCACCCGCTATGGTCACAACGATGAGATGTCTGTTAAAGAAGGCCAATTAGTCAAAAAAGGCCAGGTGATAGCCACTGTGGGAAGTTCTGGCCACAGCACCGCGCCCCACTTGCATTACGAAGTCTGGGAAAATGCTAAACCAGTAAACCCGAGGAGATTTTTGCCGAGAAAGGAGTAGGAAAAATGGCTAAACAGAACGGAGGACAGCTAAACACAATTGTCGGAAAGGGCTCAGTCCTTGAAGGTACATTTAATATCAATAATAGCTTGCGCGTAGATGGGAGTATAAAAGGCAGGCTCACTGTGGGGGACAGTCTCACAGTAGGCAAGGAAGGCGTGATAGAGGCGGATATCGAGACCAAAAAGGCAACTGTGGCAGGGAAGGTCATCGGTACTCTGAAGGCCTCCGAGCGGATCGTTTTAGAATCCAGTTCCACATTAGAAGGGGACCTTAAGACAAAGTTTTTGGTTATCGAAGAAGGCGCTGTTGTTGTAGGAAATTGCCAGTCAAGCAACGAGACCAAAGACCTTTCGCCTGTTAAAGTACCACCGAAGAAAGAGCAGCAGAATAAGATAAGTTCCTAAATTGCTTGTGCCTTAGCGTTAAGTTTTGGCAATAAAGGGGTAGGGTGTAACCTTTGAGCAAACCAGCCCTTGCCTACTCCAAAAATGTGGAAAACCTGTGGATAACCCTTCGTTGATATCGTAGAGTAAGCATAAGCGAAATATAGTCTTGTAGCGAAGAAGCGATAGTACAAGCAGTTAGTTATCCACATTTTTTCGGCAATCTTCAGTCTATTCAGGAGGTATCCAATTGGCCCTTGAGGTTCTCAATCAGATTAAACAGGCTGAGACGAGAGCAGAACAGATAGTTAAAGAAACCCAGAGGCGGGCGGGCAGGATGATTACTGAGGCCAAGTCTCAATTCCAGGTTGATATAAGGGCTACGCACTTGGCTGCCGATAGGCAGATTAAGGAAAAAACAGAGGAGGCCCGACAAGAGGCAGATAAGCAGATTAGACAGTTAAAGGCCCAAGGGGAAACAGAGAGAACCAGACTGCGCCACCGGGCAGAGGCTACTATGGAAAAGGCGATCCTTTTCATTATCCAACACTCTTTCCCCTCAGAGTTATAACTTGACAATAACGAGCGCTCATCGACCCGTCTTCGGGTGGGCACAGACGGTCCGAGGACAGGCCTTAGAGCTTCTGTTGTGGAGTACTACAGCTTAATCTAACATTGTCAAGAGAGCACAATTCTTTCTTTGTTCATATTCCAGAAATAGGAAGATACTGATGGCCGTATCCCTGATGCAGAAAGTGCAAATATATGCGCACCTTTCAGAAAAAGATCGCTTAGTGGAAAGGCTTCAAGATGTGGGCGTCTTTCATGTGGTGAATTTCCACGAGAACTGCGCCCAGCCCGACCTGGTTAGCCCTCTCAGCGATCAGGAGATGCCGGTTCGTCAATTGGAGGATACAATTGCGTCTGTCCAATTCGCCAGCGACTATTTGGCTGAGTTTGAGCAACCCAAGGGAATGCTTTCTAAGTTATCGGGCACAAAGATAGTGTTGAGCCCGGGGGAATACGAGCGGATAACCCTTCAATCCGACTATCGGCAGGTAGTGGAAAAGGCTGAAAACCTCAATACCAAAAGGGTTCACCTTATCGCTGAACACAACCGGCTTTTGTCGTTGCACAGACAGCTTATCCCCTGGACACCTTTGGATATTCCCTTAGAACAGATAAGGCCAACTGGTAGTGCGGACCTTTTTCTGGGCAGTGTATCCGTTGGGAAATTCGGCCAGTTAGAAGGCGAACTTTCTGAGATAACAGACCAGTTCGAGCTTATCAGGATTAATCAAGACGAACGACAAGACCACCTCCTGCTTTTCTACTCCAAGGAGTTTTCCCCCCAGGTGAAAGAATCTCTTGCTCAGTTTGATTTTTCTGAGCTCTCTACTGTTGAACTTAAAGGCACTCCCCAACAAATACTGAGAGAATTGGGGACCAGGCTCAGGAATAACCTTCAAACTCAACAAAGAATTATCGAAGAGAGCAAGGAATTGGCGACTTCTCGGTCGCAGTTGCTGGTATTGATAGATCACTATTCTAATTTGCTCCAACAAAGGTTGATCCAAACCAATTTTGCCCGTACTGCCCGGACATTTATGGCAGAGGGATGGATCAGAAAGAGAGAGTTCCCCGCTTTCAAAGAGAGCATAGAGACCGGATTTGAGGCAGTGAGAATGTTGCCCGCTGAGCCTTTACCGGGGGAGGAGCCTCCAGTCTTGTTGGAGAACCCCAAGGTGGTTGAACCTTTCCAGATGATCACTGACCTTTACGGAACCCCGCGGTATTTTGATGTAGACCCTAGTTTCCCCCTGGCCCCTTTTTTTGTCATCGCTCTGGGAATGTGCATAACCGACGCTGGCTACGGGGTGGTATTGGCCTTGCTGAGTTTTCTTGCCCTCCGATTCTTCCGGTTGAGCCAAGGTACTAAAAGACTGGTTCGGGTCTGTCTCTGGGGTGGATTGAGTACCATAGTGATCGGCATTTTGACCGGGGGATACTTTGGCATCGACTTTACCTCCCTTCCTCCTGTATTCCAATCCCTTAAAGCATTACGAGGCAAGTTTATGCTGTTTGATCCCCTAAAAAGCCCCTTGATATTCCTGGGGATCGCTTTGGCTTTCGGGTTTATTCAAATCTGTGTGGGGTTGCTGATCAGGTTTTACC
>DAOWIT010000078.1 GCA_030640765.1 Candidatus Latescibacterota bacterium
CGCTATTGAGATCACTAACAGTCAACGTGCCGTCATCTGGTTATTGGATGCTAAGGGAGAGGAACTCTGTGGAGCTGTGGTGAGTTCAAAACCGGGGCTGGGTTTGCATTACCAGCCCGCAAAGCCCAGAAAGAACGGCATCGTCTGGAGAGTAATCAGAGAAGGGAAACCCGTTGCTGTTAGAGCAGATCTCGAGAGTGTACTGAGGATTCCCCAAGACGACAGGAAAAGGGGGATTAAGGCAATTGCTGGTATCCCTATTCGAATACAGGATACTGTGATAGGAGCTCTTATAGTAGGGAGCACGGAGCCTGATAGCTTAACTGAAGGAGAACGGGTGTTGCTACGTATGCTGGGCGATAAGGTCGCTGTGGCTATAGAAAACGCCCGACTTCACTCTGAGACCAGAGAGCTCTGTCACTTGCTGGACCAACAGGTGAAGCAGAGAAACGATGAGTTGGCGAAAACCCAGCGGTCTCTTGCACAGGCTCAAAAATTGGCTGGATTAGGACAACTGGCAGCAGGAGTCGCTCACGAGGTCAGAAATCCCATAGGAATTATAAATGCATCCCTATACTATATTAAGGATATCCTGAAATCTGAAAGGCCAGAGGTCCGAAAACATCTCAAAATCATGGAATCTGAGGTGGAACGAGCCAGAAGAGCGATCGAAAATCTGCTACAATTTTCCAGGAGTTCAGAGTATGAATTAGTGGAAGTTGATATTAATGAACTGCTGAAAATGACCCTGAGTCTGGTGGAGAAAGAGCTTCGAGTCAATGATATCAGCTTAGAGTTGAATCTAAAACAATTGCCTGCTATATTTCTGAACCTTGACGAGATAAAACAGGCCTTCCTGAACATTATCCTCAACGCAACTCAGGCGATGCCCGACGGTGGCAGCTTGAAGGTAACTACCAAGTCGGTGCCTGCAGATGCCGCTGAACAACAAAAGGATTCTATAGAGATTGTCTTCGAGGATACCGGAGTGGGCATCCCAGAAGAGGCGCTGGCCGATGTCTTTAACCCTTTCTTTACGACTAAAGAGTCCGGAACGGGGTTAGGACTATCCCTTGGTTATTCAACTGTCAAAAAATTCGGAGGGGATATAACCATTGAGAATAGGAGGGAAAAGGGTACGATTGTTACTTTGAGACTGCCCACGAGAGCGTAAGGGTTTTGTACTAGCGACTGATTTCACATCGGTCGGTGTTGGTTACACCCAGAGGAACATAATGAGTGACAGACTGAGGATCTTGTTAGTTGACGATGAGGTCAATATGTTGGAGACACTGGGGGATATCCTGAGAAGCAAGGGACATGCTGTCTCTACTGCAACAGGTGGGTTGGAGGCCTTAGAGAACCTCCGGGGGAACGCCCCTTTTGATCTGATAGTAACTGATCTGAAGATGCCGGGGATGGATGGTATGAAGCTTTTGGAGCGAGTAAAAGAAGAGTATCCCTGGACAATGTTCGTCATGCTAACGGGCTATGGCACTATAAAGAGCGCCATTGATGCTACAAGAAAAGGCGCCTATAATTACATTTTGAAACCCTTTAATCCTGATGAAATCCTCCAGATAGTCAACCGGATAGTGGAACGCAAGAACTTGTTAGAAAACAATATATATTTTCAAGAAATGCTGAGCAAAAATTATCATTTTGATAATATTGTGGGAAGAGCCCCGGCGATACAGGCGATATTTGAGAGGATAAAGACCATTGCTCCGACGAACGCATCAGTGCTGCTGACCGGGGAAAGTGGCACCGGGAAGGAGCTTTTAGCACATGTCATCCATTATTCCAGCCCTCGCAAGAACAGGCCATTTATCAAAGTGAGCTGTGCCTCTCTTTCTGATGGTATTCTGGAAAGTGAGCTTTTTGGTCATGAGAAAGGCGCCTTTACTTCTGCTTCTACTCAGAGGAAAGGCAGGTTTGAGTTGGCCGATAAAGGAACCCTGTTTCTGGATCAAATCGGCGACATCCCCCTATTCACCCAGGCAAAGCTGCTCCGGGTTTTGCAGGCAATGGAGTTTGAAAGAGTAGGCGGAACAGAGACAATCAAGGTTGATGTTAGACTCATCTCAGCGAGCAATCAGGATCTGGAAAAAGCCATCAGAGAGAAGAGATTCCGGGAGGATCTGTTCCATCGTCTGAACGTCGTTCCCATTCATATACCACCCTTAAGAGAAAGAAAAGAAGACATCCCCATTCTGGCAAACTATTTTCTTAGGGTATTTGCTAAGGAAACTCACAAGAGAATTTTGGGAATATCCGATGATGCCCTCAATCTGATGCTGCCCCACCACTGGCCGGGAAATGTGAGGGAGTTGAGAAATTACATGGAAAGGGCAGTTGTCTTATCTGGGAGTGATATCATAAGACCAGCCAATCTGCCCCCGGAGTTAAGAGATGCTGATGAGACCGAAGGAATTACCCTGAGATTGAGTTCAAAATCCCTGCCCGAAGCAGAGAGGATATTGATAATTAAGGCCTTGGAGGAAACCGGCTGGAACTTGAGTAAATCGGCCACCCTGCTCCGGATAAGTCGGGGAACTCTCTACAACAAGATAAAGAAGTACAGGCTGAATAAGAATTAACGTTGTTGATATCTTCGTAAAAAATCTAAAATCTACCACGGAGGCACGGAGACACGGAGAAAAGTAAACATATAATTACTTGATTATTTTAAAATTTGTTTATCTCTGTGTCCTCCGTGTCTCTGTGGTGA
>DAOWIT010000136.1 GCA_030640765.1 Candidatus Latescibacterota bacterium
CATCAGTAATATCGGTCACATAGATATTGTAAATCCCGTTTCGGTCTGAAGAAAAGGCCAATCTTCTGCCATCCGGTGACCAGGTGGGAGAGAGATCGCTGAAGGGAGAAGTGGTGATTTGAGTTAGGTTATGCTCGGTTAAATTCAGTACATAGATATTATGGTCACCAAAAATAGGAATGGAATCAGGATGAGTGGGATTCGGTCCTCTGTCGGAGGAGAAGGCAATCCTGGTGCCGTCGGGCGACCAGCAGGGATAAGCCTCGTCGTAAGGGTCATCGGTCAACTGCAATAGCTTTCCAGTAGTTAGCTCCACTGAGTAGATGTCAGTTGCTCCGTTGGCCAATCCGATGAAGACGATTTTTTTTCCATCCAGAGACCAATCGGGAGAGAAAAGCCCATCGAGGTCAAACCGATACCGGTCTATGATCTTATTCCCCTTCACTGTCTGGATGTAGAGGACATCCTGGGCGCCGCTTTTGGCCACGAAGGCTATCCTGGTGGCGTCGGATGACCAGGTTATTCCGCCCCGGAGCCAGTGCATCTCCTCGAACTCGCCGCTTTTCTCTCCCTGGACTAACCTCTTGAGGATGGTGCCGTCGATAGCGGACATCAGATAGATATCCTTATAATCGCTCCGGTCAGAGAGGAAGGCGATCTTATCAGCGTAAGGAGAAAAAGCGGGAGCAGCATTCAGGTAGGAGCCCTCTTCTTTATGGTTGGTCAGCTTTTTGGCAAATTCTTCTGCTTCTTGCCTCTTTCCGATTTCTGGCCAGTACTGCTTCCGTAAATCTCTATGCCATTTCTTGTTTAATTCCTCTACCCCTAATCCTAAAGAAAGCCTGAGACTTTTATCAACATCTCTGGTGGTTGCCAGGTTAGAGAGAAATTCACCGATCTTCTCCGGGCCATATTGCTGGGCGATGTAATAGAAGAACGACTGCCCTGCTTTGTAGACTAAATATCCGCCTGTCTGCTGAATGGAGGGAAGATATCCGGAGATCGCCGCGTCTCTGATTACCATATCTGCCTCGGTTTCCCAGCCTAAGGACTCGTACTCAGCCAATCCCTCTGCCACCCAGAGGGGCAACTGGAACATATATCGGCGTCCCACTATGGATTCCAACAGGCCGCCGTAGAGCATATCGAAGGTGACGGCATGGGTTAACTCGTGATGTAGAACATGACGGAATTTCTCGTAAGAACCCTCAAAGGGCACAACTACCCGGTTTTTGAAAAGCTCAGTAAACCCTCCTACGGCTTCTCCTATGGGCTGTAATATCACATTGGTCTGCTCGAAATCGTTATGGGAGGCGTAGATAATCACCGGGACTCTGTGGCGAAGTTCATGCTGAAAATCCCTCTTAAGCTGTTGATAGGAATCTTCCAGTATCCGGGCTGCCTGGTCTACAGTGGAAAGACTCTCGGTGTAGAAATAGATGTCAAAGTGTTCGGTCTGGATGTGAGACCAGTTAAACCCTCGGTAATTGACCTTGTTCTGGCCGAACTGCTGGGCGGAGCCTTTAACTCCACACAAAAGGAGCAGAAGAGAAACAACTCCCAGCAAAAGAACGATCTTTTTGACGCTCTCAGAGAAAATAGACATTTTTACCACCTAAATTTAAGAATGATAAGTGATGGAGACAGAAGAGAACAATAGAGTTGAAGATGTCCGCTGTTGATTTCTCCGACCTGTCGCTTTGATTTACGCACTATCCGGGCTGCATTGATGGCGCTTATAATGCGGTTGACCACTGCTGCTCCAATCATATAGGCGGCGCAGCGATAGGAGAGAAGGCTGTTGTTGCGCAGTGAGCGGTATCTCTGCCGGGAATCCTGGGAATCCCATTCCCAGGCGTTGGGAGGATAGAACCTTGCCTCAGAGCCATCTTCCCGGAAGGCAAGCTCGTTGTACCGGTAGCTGCTGGCATAGAACTTGATGTCATCAAAATAGCTGTCTGGTTTTCCCTGCGGGTCAATTCCAGCATGTACTTTGGCAAAGGCCCGATAATCCTCTCGTAGCCA
>DAOWIT010000056.1 GCA_030640765.1 Candidatus Latescibacterota bacterium
ACCAGCAACACCAGAATCTCAAGTGCTTATCCTGTCTATGAAGATTTGAGAAACACCTTTCCGCAGAGAGGTGGGCGCTTTATTAATCCATTGGATGTGCAGCTGAAACGGCGGGTGATCTTTCTGGGCAATGAGACAAAAGAGAAGCTCTTCGGGGAAGGGCAGGCAGTGGGGCAAACAATCACTCTCAACGGGGTGCCATTTACTGTGGTGGGAGTGTTGAAGAAGAAGATACAGAGTTCTTCTTATTATGGCCGGGATTCCCGGTCCGGGCTTATACCCGCCACCACCTTTGCTTCTATGTTCGGGCACCGATATGTGAACAACATCCTTTATCGTCCCAAGGATGCTGCCTTTGCCAAAGAGATCAGCAAGAAAGTCTACCAGGTTCTGGGAAAGCGACACCGTTTCGACCCAGAGGACAAAGATGCCCTGAGGATGTGGGATACCACTGAGATTGACAGATTCATCTTCTATATGTTTCTGGGTTTAAATCTCTTGTTAGGTGTGGGTGGGGCCTTCACCCTTATTGTGGGTGGCATCGGTGTGGCTAATATTATGTATATCGTGATCAGGGAGCGCACCCGGGAGATCGGCATTAAGATGGCCATAGGAGCCAAGAGGGGCCATATCCTTTCTCAGTTTATCTTGGAGACTCTGCTCATAGTAGCCACAGGTGGAGCCACAGGTTTCATCTTCTCTATTCTTATAGTAAAGATCGTTTCCCTTTTGCCCATCAAGGAGTATATTGGCACTCCGACAGTGTCTGCTCCAGTGGCCGGGATAACCATTCTGGTGTTGGGAATAGTGGGATTTATGGCCGGCTATTTCCCGGCCCGAAGAGCGGCTAATTTGAATCCAGTACAGGCACTGGTGCTGGGAGAATAACAATGATCAACCTACAACAATTTTTTCGAGAGCTGAAAAAAGAGCGCACCCGCATCCTGCTTACTATTCTGGCCATTGTTTGGGGCACAGCCAGTGTTGTCATTATGCTGGCTATTGGTGAGGGGGTGACCCGAGGACTGCAGCGAGGGATGCATGGTATGGGTAAGGGGATTGTGGTGGTATGGAGTGGAGAAACTTCTAAACCATTTAAGGGATTGGGAATTGGACGAAGAATTCACCTGCGGGAGGAAGATGCACGCATGCTTCAGGAACAGATACCAGGGATAGGACTTATGAGTCCAGAGTATATCCGTTGGGGAGCTTACTTCACCTGGAATGACCATTCGATGAGCACTCGTGCCACCGGGGTCTACCCAGCCTATGGCCAGTTACGAAATATCTATCCTCAGAAAGGAGGTAGATTCCTAAATAAGTTGGACTTAAAGTCCAGAAGGCGAGTCGTCTTCTTGGGAAATGAAGTCAAAGAGAGGCTGTTTGGAGACAAAGAGGCAGTGGGAGAGACAGTCTATCTCAACCGAGTGCCTTTTACCGTCATCGGGGTGCTGAAAAAGAAGCTCCAGACCAGTTGTTACAGCGGGATGGATCAAGATGCCACCTTTATCCCTGCCTCTACCTTCCGGGTGATGTTCGGACATCGCCATCTTAACGATATTGTTTACAGCCCCAGGGATATTTCCAGGGCGAAACAAGTCAAGGAACAGGTTTATCAGGTTATGGGCAAAAAATACAAGTTCGATCCCAAGGACAAGGATACTCTGCGTATGTGGGATACCATAGAGATGCAGGAGGGGTTCGGGAAGGTATCCACCGGGGTGCGTATTTTTCTGGGGATTATCGGGGGGCTCACTCTGATAGTGGCCGGGGTTGGTCTGGCCAACATTATGTATGCGGTGATCCGCAACCGTACCCGAGAGATCGGGATCAAGATAGCGGTGGGGGCTAAAAGGCGCAATATAATCACCGAGTATATCTTGCAATCGTTGCTCACCGTGTCCGCAGGTGGTGCCATCGGTCTGGGATTCTCCTGGTCTTTGGTAAAGGTCATCAATATTATTCCCCTAAAGCAGGAAGCATTCCAGTATCTGGGCCGACCGGTTATGTCTGTCACCACCGCCCTCATAACCGCTGGGGTGCTGGGATTGGTGGGATTTCTGGCCGGCATTTTCCCTGCCAGAAGAGCTGCTTCAGTAAATCCGGTAGATGCTTTGAGGTGTGAATAGTCCCGTAGTGTAGGGGGCTTGTCCCCCGTAGAAACACCGGAGGTTAAAATGATTAAATTAACGGGAGTGAAGAAGATATACCAAATGGGCAAGATAGATGTGGCGGCCATTCGGGGAATAGACCTTAAGGTGGAGAATAACGAGTACCTTTCGGTGCTTGGCCCTTCTGGCTCAGGAAAATCTACACTTATGCACATCATTGGATGCTTAGATACCCCTACAGAGGGAGAATACCGGCTTGAAGGCCGAGATGTCAGTGGACTCAGTTCTAATCAATTAGCCGAGATCAGGAACAAGAAAGTAGGTTTTGTATTTCAAAGTTTTAACCTTCTTCCTTACGCTACTGCCTTAGAGAATGTTGAATTGCCAATGATATACAAGGGGGGTTCTGCCCGCCAGAGAAGAAAACGGGCAGGGGAGCTGTTGGCAAAGGTTGGCTTGGGTGACAGGGCCAGACACCGGCCTACAGAGCTCTCTGGTGGTGAAAGGCAGCGGGTGGCAATAGCCAGAGCCTTAGCTAACAGTCCCTCCATCGTCCTCGCCGATGAACCCACCGGAAACCTCGACTCCACCTCTGGAAAAGAGGTGATCCAGGTGTTCGACGAGCTGTGGCAGCAAGGCTGCATCGTGATAATTGTCACCCATGACTCCGAAATAGCAGACCGCACCCCCAGGATTGTTAAACTCTTGGATGGCAGAGTGGTTGACGATATGCAAAGGTGATGTGGACAACAGAAAGGGTAACTCAAAGTCGGTAAATAGTAGGTTTGGCTTCGCTATACTTGCCCTACAAATTACTACAGGAGTTAACCCTTCAGGGTTTCATCCTGCAAACTTTGGTATCATCCAGTGCCATGCGGGATGAAATGCTAAAGCATAAATTCCGATCCGCCGTCATCCCGTGTCGAACGCCACAGCCGACAACTGCCAAGATATAGATGAAAAGGATTTCCCTATAATATCGAAAGTAATCACTATCCTACACCAGGAGAAGACGATGAAGATATATCTTTTTTGGCTTATCACTGGCTTTCTTTTGCTGGCATCATCTGGTTACGCCCAGGAGAAGCTGACATTGGACTTAGACCAGAGTTTGGAGCTCGCCTTCAAGAACAATCCGGAGGTGGTAAACACCCGGCTTGACATTCAGATGGCAGAAGCCGATCTCGTTGCCTCGAAGGGCAGATTTCTCCCCTCATTGGAATCGAGATTGAGCCACAGCCGAAAGGGCACATCTGCCCTCACTTTGAGCAAAACACAGGGTTGGGTCAGCACCAACCAGAGTTACAATATGGATACAGATCTGAGCTGGAGCCTGTTCAGCGGCGGCAGAATCTTCTCTGCCTTCAAGGCAGGAAAAATCTCAAAACAGATGGCTGAACTCGACTACGCAAGGGTGAGACAGAACATAGCACTCAAAGTGACGGAGCGATACCTTGCCTGTCTGAAGGCCAAGAAGATGATAGAAATATCTGAGCAGGCCTTAGAGAGGAGCAAGGCCCAACTGGAGAGGACAGAGGTGCTGTTTCAGGTGGGCTCTGTCCCCCAGGCCGATGTGATGGGACAGAGAGTCCAACTGGGAACCGAAAGGCTGAAGCTCATCCGGGCCAAGATGGACTATAAGGAGGCCGCAGCAGATCTGCTCTGTGTACTGGGAATAGAACCCCAGGAACAAGAGCTGGAACTGAAGGATGTAGAGATGGATTTAGCTCACGAGGACATTGGATTTGCAGAGGCGTCCCGGAAGGCACTGGAGAATAGGAAAGACTTTATCGCCTTAAACAGGAGCCTGCAGGTGGTTCAGTATAACTTAAAAGCCAATAAGGCCTCCTTGTTGCCCAGTGTGAGTGCCTATGTGAGCTATGGCCTCTGGGATGTGACCTGGCCCCGCTCCTTTCGCAGTTTAGACAAAATAGACAATCTGACCTATGGCCTGACGCTCAGCATACCAATATTTGAAAGGTTTCAATCTCGTGCCGAGATAGAGAGGGCACGGCTGAGTTGTCGAAAGGTTGAGACTCAAATAGAGGAGGGTAGACGCAAGATAGCTCTGGAGGTTAGCTCGGCCTTAGAGACACTGAAGATGGCCAGGCAAAGTATAGTGGTTGCCAGTGAGAACTTGAAGGCAGCTCGGGAGAACCTGCGGTTTGCCGAAGAGAGATATCGGCTTGGCGCCGGGATTCTACTGGACCAAATCATCGCTTCAGTCCAGCTCCGAGAGACAGAGGCAGACTATGTGAGCGCCCTCTACGATTATCTCTTGGCCCGGATGAGATTGAAAAACGCAATGGGCACGCTGGAGGAGCAGAGGGGATGAGGGGGAGAAAGAGCAGGGTGCAGAGGAGCAAGGGAGCAGAGGGGAGCAACTTCTCACTTCCCACTTCACACTGATCTCTCTGGGAGGGCTCTCCAGAACCCGAGTTTATCGGCGGTAAGCATGACAAACTAACACACTATCATAAAACACTGAGGAGGTGAGTACCAATGAAGTTAACCAAGTTAATCGCCGCTGTTCTGATAGCCGTCGTTGCACTGCTTTCTTACCAGAAGGGGTTTGCCTATACTGGCGAAGAAAGTTTCCAGAGGACAATCCCGCAACAGGAAGCAACCCTACTGGAGGTGAAGAATGTTAATGGGAACATCCAGGTTAGCTCCTGGGTCGGAGACAGCGTAAAAATAGAGGCGGTCAAGAAGGTCAAGACTCCTAACCGGGAAAAGGCAGAAAAGTGGCTGAAGGAACTGGAAATTCAAGTGGTACGCTCTGATAAAGAGATAAGCGTGAAAACGATATCTCCCCGCCGTAAGTACCACCAGGGCTTTTGGGATTTCCTCCGGGGCAGAAGGGTTCGGTGGAGTGTTGACTATACCATTACTGTGCCTGTAAATCTCGATCTGCAGTTGGACACTACCAATGGAAATGTCGAAGCCGGTGGAGTAAAGGGAGAAGTTGAAGCTCAAAGCACCAACGGCAATGTCCGAATTACGGAAGTAGAGGGCAGTGCTCTGGGGCAGTCTACCAATGGCAGCGTGAAGATAAAGGATATAGAAGGCGATGCCATCGCCAGAAGCACCAATGGAAGTGTAGAGCTTTTAGGCATCGTCGGTTCGGTGCAGGCCTCGACAACAAACGGCAGTGTCAAAACCGAGATAACTAGTGCAAAACTGGAGAAAGACTGTCACCTCTCTACCACCAACGGCAGTATCTCTGTGAACCTTCCGGCAGATATTTCAGTAGATATCGACGCCCGGACCACTAATGGAAAGGTCAGGGTTCAGCTGCCTGTAACTATCCAGGGAGAGATAAATAAGCGAAGACTTCAGGGTAAAATTAATCAGGGCGGTCCACTACTGTGGGTGCGAACAACCAACGGAAACATCACTGTTGAAAAAGGAACAGACAGAGAGGGCAAGGTTGAAGCTCCTTCAATCCCTGAAGAGAAGAGAGAGTTTACCCACCACCAGGAGCGTTGGGATTGGGAACTGCCGCTCTCAGAGGAATTCGATATATGGCCTATGGAAAAGGAAGGCTGGGAGTGGGATGCTGTGGGCAGATTCAACCGAGTGGAAGGATTGGCTCTGGGCCTGAAGGTGACAGTCTGCCCGACTCCCCGTGGCCAGGACAAGGTTTATATCCAAGGAGATTACGGCTTTGCAAGAAAAAAGTGGACTTACAGGTTGGGAGTCGAAAAATCCCTGTGGAAAAAGCTTTCCTTAGGGGCAGATCTCCACGACATAGTAGCCACTCAGGATGGTTGGATCGTCTCTGACCAGGAGGCCACCTTACTGATGCTGCTTGCTGGCATAGCAGCGAGGGATTATTTCCGCCAGCAGGGATATGAGGTCTATCTGGGCCAGCGATTGGGCAAGGCCGGTGATTTAAGGATAGGATACTGCAGCGATAAATATGAGAGTCTCCCCAAACGGAGCGATTGGAGCCTGTTTAACTGGAAAGGAGGGAAACGGAGTAATCCTTCCCTTGGTGATGGTGAGGGCTGGATAAACAGCGTACAGATCTCCTGGCGTAAAGAACTGCTGGCTGATCAATATATAGAAGTCCAGGGAGAATTGGCTGATAAAGAGCTGGAAGGAGACTTCCACTTCCGGCGCTGTCAGGTGGAATTAGTTGGCCACAGGAAATTGGCCTGGGAGCAGTTCTTAGATACAAGGGTCACGCTCGGTTTTGCGGACAGGGAACTTCCCCTGCAGAGGAGGTTTCAATTAGGCGGCATCGGCACCCTGCGGGGCTATGACTACAAGGAGTTCCAGGGGGACGGGATGCTGTTGGTACAGGTCGAATACCGGTTTAAGAGGGGCGACAAGGCGTTGGTCCCCTTTGTGGATGCTGGCTGCACCTGGCCGCACAACCAGAGCATAAAACCTGAAGACCTGCGGTTCGACGGCGGGATTGGACTGGTCTGGGAAAACTTGAGGTTGAACTTGGCCGTGGCTCCCCCCAGAAAACCGCGCTGGCTGCTGCGGTTCCGTAAATTCCTCTGATCCAGCCAAGAATGTGAGCCAACCTCTACCGGCATCTGGGGGCGCCTCCCACAGAAATAGATATGCAGCTTAAGCCTGCA
>DAOWIT010000096.1 GCA_030640765.1 Candidatus Latescibacterota bacterium
CTCGGCAAGTGTTCCGGAAGGGACCTATAGGGTACTCAGGTGCTGGCCGCCCACAGGAACGAATCTTGCGATACAGTGGGCCGAGTATATTAGTGTTACTGCCGGAGGGGTAACCACCGTGAATTTCACACTTCCGTTAGGTGGAACAATTGAAGGCAACGTCACCAATACCGCAGGTAACCCACTATCCGACATTAGCCTGCAGGTGGATGCACCTGAGGGACATTATCGTTTTTGCGGAACTGGCACTCAAACTGACATCAGCGGTGTCTACACCTTGCCTAACATCCCCCCAGGAACATGGGAACTGGGTGCACATTCACCGGAGGGTTCTCCTTACGCTGGCAAAAAAGTGACGGATATTTCGGTAACTGCCGGTCGGACGACTACAGTGAATATCGCGTTGCCGCTTGGAGGATGGGTTTCCGGACGAGTTGTTGATTACAATGGTTCGCCGGTAGCCAATGCAGAAATTTACCTTTGGTCAGAACTGGGAGACGGTCATGCAGGGACTGACGAAAACGGTAATTATACTACCGACGTAGTGCCTCCGGGGGTGTATATCCTGCGAGTTGAGCCGCCGGAAGAGCGCACAGATTTGGCAACCGCTTCCTTTGAAGATATTCATGTAATCGAAGGTCAGCCCACCACAGTGGATGTTACATTACTCAAAGCATGGTCTATTCAAGGAACCGTCACCCCTTCGCCGTTGGGTCCTTTGGCTCCCGGAACCACAGGTTATTTTGTTATGGCTTTCCCACGCGATTTTTTTATTCCACCAATAGAAAATCTTAAAACACTTGAAACTATGGCTGAGCCACCTATGGCCAGCGTAGAAAGCAACGGCACCTATCACCTAAGAGGTGGATTATCAGGAACTTATGATATTTGCCTTTGGTGTGGGAAAATGAGCCAGGAAACGCTTGAACATCTGACTGTGATTGGTTCGGTTCTTAATGTTTCGGTAACCGCAGGAGAAATGATTTCAGGGCAGAATATTGCTGCCACTATTGGTACGGCCAGTCTTACAGGCACAATAACATCATCCGATGAAGGAAACATTCTCCATGCCATTGAAACAGGGGAAGGAGGGATATTTGTTAGTGATGTAAATGGTAAACTCAGTGCTATTGCAGTCCTGGTTGGAACCGGCAGCAGAGTGGATCAAGGTAGTTATCGGATAGATAATCTTCCGGCAGGAACCTATAATCTAATTGTCCTTATTGAAGGTTATCAACCCATCCTGGAGACTGTTGAGGTTGGCGCAACTGAAGTTGTAAGAGACTACACATTGTATCCTGCCGAACCGCCGGACATCAGCGTTGAGCCAGGCAACTACGACCTGCTCCTGTCGGCAGGCGTATCCACAACTCAAGAGTTGACGCTCTCCAACGTCGGCCAAATCGACCTCATATACCAGGTAGAAGAAGAGATAGATTGGCTCACGGTCAATCCCACCTCCGGCACAGTGGCCCCTGGTGGAAGCGAAAAGCTCACCCTCACCTTTGACGCCACCGGCTTAGCTGCCGGTATCTATGAGGGCCAGCTCATCATAAGCAGTAATGACCCAGACAAGGCCGTTGTTGCAGTTCAGGTCAAGCTGACGATCACAGCCGACCCCCAGGCGGACATAGAAGTGGTCGTTGCATCTCCTCAGTTTGGGGGACAGGAGTTCTGGGTGGATATACAGGTGGGTGAGGCGGGAAAACCGGTGAACGACCTGTTCGGCGTCTCCTTTGTGTTGAACTACACCAATACGGAAGTCATAGACGCCCTCGAGGTAGAAAGCGCAACCGGGCAACTGATCCTCGGCTCTGATGTCGTGGTCTACTCAGACATAGATGATCCCAACGGTCAAGTGAGCGTAGAGGTGAGCAGGAAGGCGGAAGCAGAAGGATTTGATGGTTATGGAGTTGTGGCCAGAGTCAAATTCAAATTCCTTGCCGGCACCAGCGAGGGAGAAACTGCGGATCTGGTTCTGAGCGACGTATTGGCAAAAGATCCGACTGACGCTTCCATTATCTTAGCTTTAGTGTCTGGACAGGTGACCACCAAGGCGGGACTTTTGGTCTGGCCCGGTGACACCGACAACAATGGCACCGTCGACCAGGGGGATATCTTGCCCATAGGGCTGTACTGGCACAGCACCGGCTCGGCAAGGGCCGAGGCCTCATCGTCCTGGGAGGCGCAAGTGGTCACGCCCTGGTCTCCCCAGGCAGCCACATACGCCGATGCGAACGGAAACGGTGTCGTCGACCAGGGGGAAATCTTAGCGATAGGCATGAACTGGCACAAGACCCATGCAGGCGGGGTTGCAAAACCGGCTGTGGACATCTTCAGTATCGACCACTCAAGGTATCTCACCCAGTACAGGATGATGTACGAGGCCTTAAAGAACAGCCCCGAAACCGAAGGGGTTGTCGAGCTGAGGCAGATCTTGGCCCAGCTCATAGAACTGGCCCTGCCTAAGCAAGACATGCTGGGCCAGAACTTCCCCAATCCGTTCAACGCCTCCACCTGGATCGAATACCAGTTGTCCAGACCGGTTCATGTCAAGCTTGTGGTGTATGACCTTCTCGGACAAGGGGTGAGAACCTTAGTGAATGAAAAGAAGGACGCCGGACTTTATACCATTATATGGGATGGCAAGAACGATTCTGGGCGAGCAGTGGGAAGTGGAGTCTACTTTTACAGAATAAAGACCGGTGATTTCGCGAGGGCAAAGAGGATGATGCTCATCCGCTGAAGGCCGTTTAGGGTGGCAATAAGAGCTTATCTAAGGATGGAAACTTGTAATCATAGTGAATTCATGGTACTTTCGGGGAGGTAATGATCATGAACAGAAGGAGTGTTCTGTTAATTATCGGGCTGGTATTGGTCCTATCTGCTGGTTTGTTAGTAGGCTGTATCGATGAATTAATGAACTGGGGCAAGAAAGAAGACCCCATCGTCCCTGCTGGGGCGATATCCGGGAGGGTGGTGGATGAAAACTCGGGCGAAGCGATAGCTGGGGCCACGGTGTCCACAGATCCCCCCACTTCAACGGTGATAACCGATGCTTCGGGGAACTACACGATCTCCGATGTTAAGGAGGGGTCTTACACCGTTAAGGCATCCAAAAGCGGCTATTTGGAGGGTTCTGTGGAGGTCTCTGTCGTCTCGGGAGGAACGGCAGAGGCGGACGTTCAGCTTAAGGCTCCGAACTACCCTCCTGTGATACACGGCATCAGCTATCCCCAGACCGTAGCTGTCGGCGAGACACCTACCATCACCGTAGACGCAAGCGATCCGGATGACGACCCGCTCACATACACCTGGGCAGCCCCTGACGGCGGCACGATCTCAGGGACAGGACAAAGCATCACCTGGACAGCGCCGACGACCACAGGGACTTTCACCATATCTGTCTCCATAAGTGATGACATAAACGAGCCGGTCTCCCAGACGGTCGATATCAGTGTGGAAACCATCAACACAGTGATCAAAGTAGATCCGTATCTAAGCAAGGCATCCGCGGGAAACTCTTTTACCGTCAATGTGAAGGTGGAGAATGTCAGCGGTCTGTTCGGGGTATCGTTTGAACTGAAGTTCAATCAGGATGTGCTCGAGGCCACGGAGGCCCTGAATGGCGACTTTCTGGGCTCGGATGTGATATTCTACGCCGGGATTGACCCGGGAAGCGTTGGGATCGGCATCTCTCGAAAGGCAGAGGCTGGTGGAGTGGATGGCGATGGGGTAATCGCTGTTCTTACTTTTAAGGCCATCTCAGCAGGAGAGACAGACATCTCCTTTTATCAAAATACACTGAAAATGCAGGATTCGACCGGTGCTGCCGTCCAAGGGTTTGAGCAAGTGGTGGCCGGAGATGGGAAGGTGATCATCCAATAAGGACGGTGATGCTCTGTTGCTCCTGCGCGTCCAGGCCTTCAGCAGAAGGAGCTGGGGATCGGAATTTCCTCTGTAGCCTATGATGGGGACAGGACTGTTTCCCTGAGCGACTTCTTCTTGTTCATGCAAAACTTCAGAAAGAACCTCGGATCGCCCAAGGTGGTATCCCTAAAGGCCGGGAGGAATGTGAAGGCCTATCTGCCGGCCAGGTAGGGGAAATCGCACCTGTATTATTCTTGTATCGCTTTACTCTCTCCAAGGGTAAGGCGATTTTTTTGCTTGAGCAGGGACTGCCTTTTTCCCGTTGACAAAGTTAATACTACACATTATATTTCTTCTACCGATTCTGTCAATCTGCACTCTAAAATGACCAGAACTTCACAGTTTCATCTGTTATGGCTGCCTGGTGGAATTGGCAGACACGCTGGCTTTAGGAGCCAGTGCCCTTAGGGCGTCCGAGTTCAAATCTCGGGGCAGCCACCAGTTTAACCAAACAACAAGGAGGGATCTTGAAAGTCTCTGTAACGGATTTAGAAGAGGGGAAAAAGCAGGTTCAGGTTGAAATACCACCCGAAATGCTCCAAAAAGAGATGGAGCCTTTTTACAAAAAATATCAGCGTTCTGTTCAATTACCTGGCTTCAGAAAGGGGAAAGTCCCCTTAGAGATTCTCAAAAGATCTCACTACGGGCGACTAATCAAGGAAGAGGCCTTAGAGGAGATATTGCCGAAATTTTACCGGAAGGCCATAAAGATCGAAAAGGTTAAACCTATATCCCCCGCGGATATCGAAAAGATGGACTATGAAGAAGGGAACCCCCTCCGATTTACTGCCTCAGTGGAGGTTGAACCTGAAATTGAAGTTAAAGACTACAAGAGATTAGAGGTTGTCAAACAGATTCGCCAGGTGACCGATGAGGATCTGGAGGCCAGAATCCAGGAACTCAGGGAGGAAAATGCCGTCGAAAAGGTAGTCGAGCGCCCGGCCAAAGAGGGCGACTTACTACTGGTTGACTTCCAGAAGTTGGACAAAAGCGGAGTGCCTCTCGTGGGGAATAAAATGGAGAATCGCCTTATAAAACTCACTCCAGAGTCTCCGCCGGAGCTATCCGGGGCTGCCAAGGGCGAGGAACGAAAAGTAGTGTTCAGCTATCCTGAGGATCATCCCGACGCCGATCTTGCTGGCACACAAGAGTATTATTTGGCTAAAATTAAAGAAGTTAGAGAAAGAGAACTGCCTGCTTTAGATAACGAACTCGCCAAGGATGTGAGCGATTGCAACACTATGGAAGAATTGAGGGAGAAAGTTAAAACCGAGTTGGTCGAAAAAACTGAACAGCAAGCTATGGAAGAGGTACGGCGAAATATTATCGAGCAGTTGCTCAGAGAATGCACCTTTAATGTGCCGGAAAGGATGGTTGAAAATTCCCTTAACACCTTAGTGGAAAGGGTGAAAAGTGTCTCCTCAGAGGAGGTTGATGTAGAACTAATCAAAGAGAATAATCGGGGAGAGGCCATAAGACAGATAAAATCTCGTCTAATTCTGGAGACAATCGCTGAGACAGAGAACATTCAGGTATCGGATGAACAGATAGAACAGAAGATTACCGAAATCGCTCACTCCCAAAAGGCAGACCCAGAGAAATTCAAGGAGACATTAACTTCCCAGGACAGACTGGAGGACTTGCGAGAAGATCTACTGCAGGAGAAGGCGATGGAGTTTCTGGTGAATGAGGCAAAGATCACAACCTCAAAGATAGACTAAAAACAGGAGGGATAGAACAGATGCCTTTGGTACCAATGGTCATTGAAGAAACAGGTCGGGGGGAGAGGGCTTACGACATATTCTCCCGGTTGCTGAAGGAGAGGATCATCTTCATCAGTTCACCCATTGATGACAATGTGGCGAATTTAATGGTGGCCCAGATGCTGTTTCTGGAAACTGAGGATCCGGAGAAAGACATCTGGATGTACATTAACAGTATGGGCGGCGGAGTATGTGCTGGACTTGCCATCTACGACACTATGCAGTATATCAAACCGGATGTGGCCACTGTCTGTGTAGGGCAATCGGCAAGTATGGGGGCGGTGCTCTTAGCCGCTGGAGCTAAAGGAAAACGCCACTCCCTGCCCAATTCTCGCATAATGATCCATCAAGGATGGGCGGGAGTCCAAGGCTCTATCGCTGATGTGGAAAGACACACTAAGGAGTTCCTCACCCTTAGGCAGAAATTGAACGAAATACTCGCTTACCACACCGGCCAACCCATAGAGAAGCTTGAAAAAGACACCGACAGGGATTTCTATATGTCGCCCGAAGAGGCAAAAGAATACGGCCTTATAGATGAAATCATTGTCCGCAAAACTCCGGAAAAGAAAAAATGAACAAACGACCTGCCAAAACAAATCTGGTGTGCTCATTTTGTGGACGTACTGCCGATCAGGTGGGAAGATTAATGACTGGTTCTAATGCCTGTATCTGCAACGAATGCGTGCAAGTTTGTAATAGCATCTTGGGGGGAGAAATTCAGCAGAAGTCCACCTTGCTCAAGCCAGACGAGCTGCCTGTTCCTCAGCAGATAAAGGAGAAGTTAGCTGAATACATCATCGGGCAAGAAAAAGCCAAAAAAACTGTCTCTGTGGCTGTTTACAACCATTATAAGCGGATTGGGTCAGACTCGGCAGCCGATGATGTGGAGTTAGAAAAGAGCAACATCCTGTTGATCGGGCCCACAGGAACGGGTAAGACTTTGATGGCTCAAACTCTGGCAAGGTTCCTTCAGGTCCCGTTCTCCATCGCCGACGCCACCACTCTCACCGAAGCTGGCTATGTAGGTGAAGATGTGGAAAATATCTTAGTGCATTTGCTCCAGGCAGCAGACTATGATGTCGCCAGGGCCGAGAACGGCATCATCTACATAGATGAGCTCGATAAGATAGCCCGCAAAGAGGGAGCCAGTCCTTCCATTACCAGGGATGTCTCTGGGGAAGGGGTACAGCAGGCCTTGTTGAAAATATTGGAGGGCACAGTAGCTAATGTTCCCCCTCGGGGCGGCCGCAAACACCCAGAACAACCGTTAGTCCCTATTAATACCAAGAATATTCTCTTTATTGCCGGGGGTGTCTTCCAGGGGTTGGAGAGGATCGTAATGCAGCGTATAGGAAAGAAAACTATGGGCTTCGGCGCCGAGGTGGCAATTAAAAAGGAGCACAACATCGGTCAGATTCTATCCCAGGTGGAACCGGAAGATCTTCTCAAGTTCGGCCTTATCCCTGAATTAGTTGGACGCCTACCTCTGGTCTGTGCCTTCGAGGAGTTGGACGAAGATGCCCTGATGAAAATACTGTTGGACCCCAAAGATGCCCTAACCAAGCAGTACCAGAAGTTCTTCCAGATGGACGGGGTAAAACTTGTTTTTGAAGAACAAGCCTTGCGGGAGGTGGTACGGATAACCCAGAAAAGAGGCACTGGCGCCAGAGGGCTAAGATCAGTCATGGAAAACGCCATGCTGGACATTATGTATCAGCTTCCCTCTAAAACTGATGTTCGGGAGTGCATAATAACCAAGGAAGTGATCGAAAAGAAAGCAGAACCAAGATATGTGATCAAGAGATATAGAGCTAAGAAAACAGCATAGTATAGTTCACGTTATGTTAGCTGAACGCTTCTTCAAATCCCCCCTGCCCGCCTTGGCTAAAGGGGGGAAATTCCAAATCCTCCTTTGCTACAAGGGAGGAAATCTAAACCCTCCCCCTTTTGTAAAGGGGGAACGAGGGGGATTTAAGGACTGCCAGAAATCATGATA
>DAOWIT010000105.1 GCA_030640765.1 Candidatus Latescibacterota bacterium
CACGGCTATATGTATTTTCTTGGCCCTAAACTCTCTGAGCATCTCGTCGATCTTTTTATTCTCAGGCACAAAATAGGTTTCCCGCATCACCTTCCTTATATTCCACTGCTCTGATTTCCCTAATATGGGAAGCAGGTCTTTGGCATAAATAACGCCCTGGATGTTGTCGACTGTCTCTTCATAGATGGGAATGCGAGAATGCCCTACTTGACTTATCAGGTCAACCAACTCCTGAAGTCCGCTGGAGACTTCTGCACAGACCATGTCTATTCGGGGCACCATCACCTCTTTCACGCTGGTCTCAGAGAACTCGAATATGTTGCTGATCATCTCTTTTTCTACCTTTTCAATCACTCCCTCTTCACTCTCAGTCTCAACAATGCTCTTCAACTCTTCTTCTTTTATTTCTTTCAACTCCTGTTCCTTGGGAGAGAACCTGTAGAGGAAGTTGGTAAGAGGAAGCAACAACACATAAAAAATATAGATAAGGGAAGCAACTCTGGGCAACGAGTTCTCTCCCCCTCGGACAATCTTTCGGGGAAGGATCTGTTCAGCGAAGAAGAAGGCAAATAAAGCGACAGCCACTGCCAGTGCCAACCCCGCTAGTTCACAAGGGCCTTTGCTGGAACAGATATTCTGGACCAGAAGGATCAACATCAGTGTGGCCAGCAGGGTAGCAAGAGATCTGGCAATGGTCACTGCTAAATGTAATTTCTGTTTAGGTTGGTAAATTTTTAGTATCTTTCCAGCAGTTCTATCTCCTTTCTCCTTTGACTTTTCTAAAGAGGAACGAGAAAGGGACACAATAACAGACTCAGCGCCTGTCAGAAGCGCTATTAAGCCCAATAGGAGTAAAAACACTCCTCCTTGAATAAACGAGTCAACTTCCAAGAAATATCACCCTCCTTAATACTTAATGGCCTCACCTTCACACCCCCGGAGTTCAAGAAGGTGCAAGAGACCAGTTTGTGCGCTAACAACACCGAAAAACGCCGGTGATGTTCAGTGTTCAATGCGCAATCTGGGTTTTACTTAAAATCAACATAGAACTGGGATAAGTACCCTTCTGTTTTCTGATCCATCACCTCCCGGTCTGTGTCTGATTGATCATCGTATCCCACCAGATGGAGAAGACCGTGAACAACTAATCGAGCCACCTCATTTTCCAAAGATACTTCATATTGTTGAGCCTGCTTGGCGGCTCTTTCCAGAGATATATAGATCTCACCTGTTTTTTCTTCGGAGAGGTGCTCACTCAGGTCAAAGCACAGCACATCTGTAGGCAGATCAACCTGACGGTATCTTCGATTTAACTCCCGGATAAATTTGTCGTTAGCGAAGACGATATTCACCTCCTCTTTTTCATATCCCAGATATCCGAGAAGCCGCTGTGAGGCCAAACGAAGCCCTTGTGTGTTGAATTTGCTCAGCTTCTCAGTTCCCCTTTGGTGAAGAATTTGCATCGGTCTGTTCCTTTGGATATTCAACTCTGACATGAAATATGCCTGATAGAATAGGGAGGAAACTTTCGCTGATCCTATTTAAATCTCTCAGAGTCAAATCGGACTCATCCAACTCGGACTCGATCAGGTTTAACTGAATAACCTCTTTGATCGTCTCTTTTATGCGACTGGAAGTCTTCTGCCGGAGAGAACGGGTAGCGGCTTCTACCGAGTCGGCCAACATAACGATCGCCGCTTCTTTGGTTTGCGGTCGAGGACCCGGATACCGAAATCGGTCCTTCTTCACCTCTCCCTTGTCGCCCTTTTCCCGTGCCCGATGGTAGAAATAGCTCATCACCGCTCTTCCATGGTGCTGACGGATGATATCCTTAATCACCTTGGGAAGTTTGTGACGATCAGCCAGCTCACATCCCTCTTTGATGTGTGAAGCCAAAATGAGGCTGCTCATAGAGGGTGTAAGTTTATCGTGGGGGTTTTTACCTTTTAGTTGATTTTCCACAAAGTATTCCGGCTTTTCCATTTTGCCAATATCGTGGTAGTAAGAACCTACCCTTGCCAGCAAGGAATTTGCCCCAATTGCCTCTGCCGCTGCTTCAGATAAACTGCCCACAATAATACTGTGATTGTAAGTGCCAGGGGCTTTAATAGCCAAATCTTTTAACAAGGGGTGGTTCAAATCCGAAAGTTCCAGCAAAGTAATATTAGTGCTGATGCCGAAGATGCTTTCAAATACAGGCAGAAGCCCGATAGTCAACACTGGGGACAGGAACCCATTCAAGACCCCAGGGAGGATTCCATTCGAGATAGTGCTGAAAGAGGTGAAGCGAAGCAGATCCGTTGCAGTAATTATCACCGCATAGGCCAAGGGCAAGAAAATCATCGGCCGATAAAATTGACGGCGATGACGAACCTTTCTCACTAAATAGACCGCCAATACTCCGCATAACCCGGAGACAAAAGGAGACTGAAAATGGTATCCCAAAACACAACCCATAACCAAAAGATTAACAAAGGTTAAAATTATGCCTGTTTCTGCTCCCAAAAGAATGGTAACCAACATAGCGCTCAGAGTAATGGGTACCAGAAACTCCGAACGGTATTCTCCCATAAAACCGGGATTGTTTACTGTAAAAGCAGCTACTGCTGCAGGGATAATAATCATTATAGAAAGCAGCAGCAACAGAGAGTTGTTCTTGTAAATCTGTTTCTTGAAAAAGTAAAGATAGAGTATAAGTACCGAGATAGAAAACATGCTGACTGATATGCGACCAAACCAGAGGAGATACCGTCTCCATAAGCTTCTTTGTAGCTCTCTCTCTGCTTTAGCTTTAGCTAATGACCTAATAACATCCATGTTTTCTTGGGTAATCACCTGGTGGCTGGCCAGTATTCGTTCGTTTGCCAAGATAGTTCTTTTGTAAAGGGGCACCGAGGCCACTGCCTGCTCTCTTCTCTGCGCTGTCTTTGTTTCGTTGAAGTTGAGATTTGTAGACAGAAAGGCCATAGTTATTTCATAGCAGGCCTTTAATAATCTATCCTTCGAGTTTGGAAGAAGCCCCCGTATTCTCTCTGACAGCATTGTTTCTGCCTGCGAGATATCCACTATTTGGCTTAAAACAACAGTCTTCTCTTCTTTCCCTTTGCATATTATAATCACACCCTTAGTTACCTCATCGGCAATTTGCTGTTTATTCTCCAACATCCCCAGAGCATAGATATCAGTCAGCAGTTTTTTACAGGTCTGCTTTAACTGAGAAAGCATCTGAAGGTGACGACGTTTGCTCTTGGCCTCTGTGCCCAGAAGCAACTGAATAGTCTCTTCAAATAAAGGCAGTTTTAATCTCTTTAAAGTGACGATGTTAAGGGAATCAGATGCCTCACTGGAGAGCAGCCGGGAAATCTCCCTAAACAGAGAATCCAATTTGGCCTTTTGCTTCGGAGCCACACTGGCATCGTAGTCCAAAATAGGGGGAATGCTCTGGCGAGCTGTTGCCCTCTGTTTTTCCAATTCAGCGTCATTTTTGAGGACACTGAAGGTGAAGGGGGCGATGATCTCTTTATCGGATACCATTCCCACCTGGAGACTGCTGAATTCAAAACTCTCCCCTCGGGGAAACAGGAGACTCAACAGAACAACCACTGCCAGACACAAGCCCAGCTTAGCCCTGGTAGAGGTATTCAACTGCCTTCCAACTCTTCGCCAGTAAACCAATACCCTTTTAAAGTGGATATTCAGCATATAAGGAAATCCTAAGATGTAACCCCTTTTTGGATAAGTACCCTATATATCCTGACTTTCAGGATCCAGTGGTATCTTGTCGTTGCTTGGGGTGTTGCCGTTTTCATGTTGATCATAAGCTTTGATTATATCCTTCACAAGTCGATGTCGGACGACATCTTTCTCAGTGAGATAGACAAATTTAATTCCTTTGACTCCCGCGAGGATATACTGGATTTGAACTAATCCCGACAACTTTGGGTCAGGCAGATCTATCTGGGTGATATCTCCGTTGACAACGGCCTTCGAACCCATTCCCAGTCTTGTCAAAAACATCTTCATCTGATTGGTGGTCGTATTCTGGGCCTCATCGAGGATAACAAATGATTGGTTTAGGGTTCTGCCGCGCATATAGGCCAGGGGAGCAATCTCGATAGTTCGTACAGCTAACAATCGGCGTAGCTTTTCGGCGGGGAGCATATCATACAATGCATCATAAAGTGGC
>DAOWIT010000126.1 GCA_030640765.1 Candidatus Latescibacterota bacterium
ATTAACCCGGTAAGGCAAACCTTTAATCCGGGCATTGGCCCCGATCAATGAGCCCTCCAACAGACACTGCGTGACCTCAGCATCCTCGCCAATAATGGAGTTTCGGACAATTGAATCCTCCAATGCCGCCCCCTCTGCAATAGAAACATAAGGGCCTACAATCGAGTTTACCACCTTGGCAGAGCCCGAGATAAAAACTGGAGGATTAATAACCGAGCCCTCCACCTGAGGTGCTAAACCCGACTTCTCCAGCAGATACCGGTTGGTCTCTAAGAGCGTCTCTGGCTTCCCACAGTCAAACCAACTCTCCACCCGAAAGGCCTCTACTTTTGCCCCCTTCTCCACCATCAATTGAAAAGCATCGGTCAACTGGTACTCACCTTTGGTGGTAATGGAAGAGCGCACCAGTTCTTCCAGACACTCAAATAAGAGCGAAGAATTGTTGATATAATTGAACCCCACGATGGCCAAATCCGAGACAAAAGAGGTGGGTTTTTCCACCAATTTTATTATCCGCTTCCCTTTCATCTCTACTACTCCAAATCGAGTAGGATCTTCTACCTCTTTTACTCCGATACTGGCGTCGGCCTGGCGGTTAATCAAACTGGAGAATTCCCCTTCGAACACAGTGTCTCCGTAGACAATTAACACCGGTTCCTCAGATACCAGATCTTTGGCCAGCAGAACAGCATGTCCCAACCCCTTTTTCTCTTTTTGGTGGACCGATTTCAGTTCCAGTTGTGGATAGCTGTTTTTGACAAACTCAATGATTTTATCACCTAAGTGACCAACTATGAGGATGACCTGATCTACCCGGAGGGAGATAAGAGTATCTAATATGTGGCCGATAATAGGCTTGCCTGCCACAGACATCATAGCTTTAGGGATAGTGTGGGTATGGGGCCTTAAGCGGGTTCCTTCTCCTGCAACCGGAATAATGGCCTTCACGATTCGCTCCTTCTCTTTGAGGGAAGAACCGATATGTCGCACAATCTCTCGTCCAGTTCCCCTTGTAAGAACTCTCTGATCTCTTTGGCGCTCTTCATCTGCAATATCTGTTCAGCAACAACCTGTGCCTCTTTTAAGGTAACAGAACGGATTATATTCTTAATCTGGGGCAGAACTACCGGACTCATACTGAACTCATCCAGTCCAAATCCCAGCAGGGGAATAGTTGCCAGAGGATCGGCGGACATCTCACCGCACATTCCCACCCAGATGCCTCTCCGGTGACCAGCGTCGATGGTGAGTTTGATCAGCCGGAGTACTCCGGGATGAAGGGGTTCAAAAAGATAGGCGATCCTTTCGTTACCCCTGTCAACTGCAACTGCATATTGAATCAAGTCGTTGGTGCCGATGCTGAAAAAATCAACTTCTCTGGCAAGATGTTCAGCAACCATCACCGCTGCCGGCACCTCAATCATCGCCCCCACTTTTATCTGTCCGTCAAAGGGTATTTGTTTCTGTCTGAGCTCTCCCTTCACCTCTTCTAATACTTGTTTTGCCTCGACTAACTCTTCTAATCCTGATATCATCGGGAACATGATCTGAACATTCCCCTCTACACTGGCCCTCAGGATCGCCCGCAGTTGCACCTTAAATACATCCTTCAGTGTCAGGCTCACCCTTATGGCCCGCCATCCCAGAAAAGGATTGGCTTCAGAAACAGGGGAAGCAATACCTGGGAGCTTATCCCCACCCAGATCTAAGGTTCTGATAATAGTGGGATAGGGAGCAGTTTTCTGCGCTATCTCGTTGTAGATCTCAAACTGTTCATCCTCAGAGGGAGGATCGCCTCCCAGCAAATATAAGAACTCAGTGCGGAAAAGTCCTATCCCCTGGGCACCATGGACCAGGGCCTTGTCCACCTCTTCTGGAAACTCTATGTTGGCAGAGATATCAACCTGCTTACCGTCTTGGGTCACTGCTGGCACCCCCCACACCGCCTTGAGGGTTTCTTCCTGCTGCAGTAGCCTTCTCTCTTCTTGCTGGTACTGCTCCAGAACAGCTTCGTCAGGGTTTACATAGACGATTCCCTGATTTCCGTCAACAACAAGCAGGTCATCGGAAGAAATTTGGGAGGAGGCCGTTTCCAGACCTACCACGGCAGGAATCTCCATAGCCCTGGCTACAATAGCTATATGGGAGGTCCTGCCCCCAATGTCAGTAACAACTCCCAAAACATTCTCCCGCCGCATATGAGTGACATCAAACGGGGAAAGGGCATGGGAGACAACTACCACTGGAG
>DAOWIT010000051.1 GCA_030640765.1 Candidatus Latescibacterota bacterium
ATTGCCGCTGCCGTATTGTCGGATGTCTATCCCCTTTAATGCCTTTCCCACTACTATACTGGTAGGAAACGACCCCAGTAGGTAACTTGCCAAAACAATTAGTATTAACATCTTATGAAACATCTCCTAATTGAGAGTCTCTTCTGATAGAAATCTAAATTAACATATTCTTCAGCAGAAGTCAATAGGAAATGGCAAAAAACAGCGGGAGAGAGTGAAGGGGAAGGAATCTCTATCGGCGGCACTTGTGGCCGTCCTTTTTTGTGACGGAGGGAACAGAGAATACGGCCGGGCTGAATAGTACCTAACGGAGTAGATGTATATCAAAGGATTATGATAGAGTTGTAGCCCTTACCATCACCGTAAAAATATCTTGACAAATCCATAGTTATATCTTATGTTTGTAAACGAATTCTCATTTATACTCTCCGTTGTTTGGAGTGAAAGTTGGCATACCTCTGCCTCTCTGCACAGATGCTCGGTCTGTAACTGCAAAGTGATTAATGTAGATAAACAGAGTGTTGAAGGTAAGGTTCCTGAATATGTCTTTCAGGCTCAATCAGAGTTTTCTCAATATCCTCAATGTGGAAGAATCTATTGGAAAGGTTCTCACTACCGGAGGATAGAACAGCGGTTGTGCTGGATTTGAGGTAACCAAGATGAACGGGCATAAATTAATAACAAGTGTTCTTGTTTTAGCTTTAGTTCTGGGGTTCTTCTCTCTGGTAAGGGCAGAGCCAGTGGTGGAAGTGATAAAAATAGATGGAATTATCAATCCCATCTCCTCGAAATTCATGGTGGAATCCATCCAGAAAGCACAAGAGCGGGAAGCAGAGTGTTTGGTGATCCAAATGGACACCCCTGGGGGACTGATGGAGTCTATGCGCGCGGTGACGAAGGAGATGCTTTCGGCTCAGGTACCGGTAGTGGTTTATGTGTCGCCCAGCGGGGCCAGGGCTGCCTCAGCAGGAGTATTTATCACCTTAGCCGCCCACATCGCCGCTATGACCCCGGGCACAAATATCGGGGCTGCCCATCCCGTCAGCCTGGGCAGTACCCAAGACACCACCGGGGCAAAAACGATGGCAGAGAAGATCACTAACGACGCCGCTGCCTCCATTCGTTCCATAGCAAACAAAAGAGGTCGAAATGCCCAATGGGCGGAAGAGGCAGTCAGACAGAGTGTCTCGGTCACTGCCCAAGAGGCCCTGAAGCTGGGAGTAATCGACATAGTTTGCGAAGACCTCCCCGGATTACTTCGAGCCCTCGACGGCCGGAAGGTGAAACTGCCTTCTGGAGAGAGAGTTCTGCACACAAAAAACGCCCAAATAAAGAGAACCGGGATGAACTTCCGTTATCGAATTCTGGACAAGATTTCCAACCCCAATATTGCTTACATTCTGCTTATGTTGGGAATTTACGGGATCTTTTTCGAATTATCAAATCCAGGCTCGATATTCCCCGGAGTGGTGGGGTCAATTTTTCTCATCTTGGCTTTCTTTGCGCTGCAGACTTTACCTATAAACTATGCAGGGCTTCTGCTTATTCTGCTGGCTATAGTTCTGTTCATACTCGAAACCCAAATACCCAGTTACGGCATGTTGACTATAGGAGGCGTGATTTCTATGGGTTTAGGCTCAATAATGCTCATCAATATCCAAGTTCCTTTTTTGAGGATATCCTGGGGGGTTATAATCCCAGTGGTAGCAGTTACGGCGGCTTTCTTCCTGTTCGCCGTTGGTATGGGATTGCATATCCAGAGGAGAAAACCCACTACTGGGGCAAAAGGACTTATGGGAGAGATAGGGGTGGCTTTGACCCGAATTAGCCCTAAAGGTAAAGTGGCTATCCATGGAGAAATTTGGAAGGCGACAACCAGCCAAAAGATCCGCAAGGGTGAGGAGATAGTAGTGATAGGGGTTAGCCACTTGCAGTTGAAAGTCTCCCGAACTGAAGGATCCGCCTAAATCAACCCAGCCAACGCAAATGGAATTTGAGGAATGGTCTCCTGAATATTCTGAAAGCCATCTTTTAAATGATCACAGACACCACCTAAAGAGGTAGATCCGGTTAAAATGGAGATAACAACAGATTATCTGGTCATAGGCACGGGCATAGCTGGATTGTCGTTTGCCCTGGAGGCAGCTCAGCAGAACGAAGTTGCAATTATAACCAAAAAAGCGGATTCCGATTCCAACACCAACCGCGCCCAAGGTGGAATTGCTGCAGTGCTGGCTTCCGATGACTCCACTACCTTGCATGTCGAGGACACCTTACAAGCCGGTGCTGGGCTTTGCAATGCAGAAGTAGTAAAATTGGTAGCGCGAGAGGCATCCGCTATGGTGTCGAAATTAATAAACTGGGGCGTTGAGTTCACCAAGAGCCAGAATGGTACTCTGGCCTTAGGACGTGAAGGGGGACATTCAAAAAACAGGATTGTTCATGCCGCTGATCTGACCGGAGCTGCCATAGAGGAAGCCTTATTAGGGAGAGTTAAAGCTAATAAAAACATAATCATCTATGAGAACCACTTTGCTATTGATCTTATCACTGAACATCACCTGTTCGATGTTAAAGAGAAAAGGAGTAGACGTATCACCTGCTGGGGAGCCTATGTTTTGGATACCATACAGACGGAGGTCCACAAATTTCTGGCCAAGGTGACCCTATTGACCACTGGAGGGGCAGGTCGATCATATCTGCATACTACCAATCCTCCCATTGCCACCGGAGATGGCCTCGCTATGGCCTTCCGAGCTGGGGGAGAGGTGGCCAATCTGGAGTTTACCCAATTCCATCCCACCGCCCTTTATCATCCAGACGGGGACTGCTTCCTTATCACTGAATCACTCAGAGGATACGGTGCGGTGCTGCGGACTAAAGACGGCAAGACCTTTATGGAGAAGTACCATCCTATGAAGTCCTTGGCCCCCAGAGATATAGTGGCAAGAGCTATTGACCGGGAGCTCAAACTCAGCGGGGATGAATGTGTCTACCTGGATGTGACCCAGATGGACCCTGACAAAACCAAAGAAGAGTTCCCTAATATCTATAAAAAGTGCAAATCCTTTGGTATTGATATCACTAAGATCTTCATCCCTGTGGTCCCAGCAGCTCATTATATGTGCGGGGGGGTGAAGACGGACATCCACGGAAAGACCTCTATTAAAAATCTCTATGCCTCGGGAGAGGTGGCCTGCACGGGGCTGCACGGGGCCAATCGTCTGGCGTCGAATTCCCTCTCTGAAGCTTTGGTCTTCTCTCACCGAACCTATCAAGATTCCTTGAATGTGGTACAGAATAACATTTTTACCTTTCCAAATATCCCCGATTGGAATGAGGAAGATACCTTCAATGCAGAGGAGTGGATTATCCTGTCCCATGACAGACAGGAGATCCAGCGTTTAATGTGGGACTATGTGGGGATAGTCCGTTCGGATTACAGACTTAAAAAAGCGCAAAGGCGTATTCGCCTAATTGCCAATGAGATAGAAGAATTTTATAAGAGAACAAAGGTAACAGGTGACCTGATCGAACTACGAAATATTGCCACTGTAGCTTTGCTTATCATCCGTTCTGCCCTGATGCGCAAGGAAAGCAGAGGACTTCACTTCAATACTGATTATCCCCAACTAGATGATTCTAATTGGCTGAAGGATACGGTGATAAGAAATGAAGCGAGCCTTAATTATCGTTGATATGCTCAATTATTTCCTCTGGGAAAATGCCCCTCTAAGGGTTCCGGGGGCAATGAAAATATTTCCTAATATCAAAAAAGGAGACTCGGCCAGGCCCAGGGCAGGGAAGAGCCAGTAATATATCTTTGTGAGAGGAGTTCTCGTTGACCTTAGCAGAATTATTGGATGAAAGCCTCATTTTGCTAAAGGAAAGATACGGCTCAAAAGAGGAACTTTTAGAGGCTATGGTGGACAAGCTCGTTCAAACCGGGAAAATCAATAATAAGAGAGAACTATTGAAGATAATTATGGAGAGAGAGGAAGCTGCCTCTACCGGTTTTGGCCGAGGAGTAGCTATCCCTCACGGAACAAATAAAGTTGGAGACAGAGTAATCACCGTTTTTGCCCGGGTTGACCGCGGAGTTGATTTCGGCGCCTTGGACGGAAAGCCCGTTCATTTAGTCTTCCTATTGGTTACTCCGGAGAAGGACACAAGATCTTACCTCACAGTTCTTGCTCAGCTTTCTCGAGTGTTAAGAAAGAAATCGTTCAGGAAGAGACTCTTGCACTGTCAAACGGCTGCCGAGATTGTCCAGGCATTTCGAGAAAAGAACTAAAAAGAGGTTATTTTTTTCTTGACATTTTTGTGCAGTGCACTATATTTGTTATCAAAACTGGAGGGAGCAATGACAAGGATAATTAAAAGGTACGCTAATCGCAGACTTTATGACACTGAGCAGAAAAAGACGATCACGCTGAACGACGTGGCTGCCTTGGTGAAAAGCGGCATTGAAGTCCAAATAGTTGACAATAAGACCGGAGAAGATATCACTGCGCACAGTTTTTCACAGATATTGGCAGGCCAGACAAAAGGGTGGCAGCAAGAAGCCGTCTCGCTGGAACTGTTGAAAAGATTGATCCAGAAAGGAGGTGCAGAAATGTTAGAGGCAGTCAAGAAGGCAATGCTGGCAGGCATTGGTGCTCTGGACCTCAGCCGGGAAAAGGGAGAGAAGTTCGTCGACGAGCTGATTAAAAGGGGCGAAAAACCTAAGAATGAAGGGGCTAAATTGGTAAAGGAAACCCTTGATAAGGCCGAGAAGAAGACAGCAGAGATCAAGGAGAGAATCGACGAACGGGTAAAGGAACTAATTCCCAAATCTATGCACCGTCAGGGTGAACAGATCGCCGAGTTGAAGCAAAAGATCGAGACGCTGACCAAGATTGTGGAAAAATTAGAGAAGAAGCCGTAGTGTTTTTTTATACCCTTGTTTCTCAAAAAGGGCCATCGGCTGTCAAACCGGTGGCTCTTTTATCATTTGCCCTGCAAGGTAAAAAAAGGTTGCTTTTTGAACGACTTTTCAGTTAATTATTAGCTTAAATCTATTGTGAAATCACAGAAAAAGGAGGGACAATTGCACGCAGTAGTGTGTATTAAACAGGTTCCAGAGACCACGGAGGTGAGGTTCGATCCGGAGACAAACACTATGGTGAGGGAAGGGGTTCCCGGTATCATAAACCCCTTTGACGAATATGCCATAGAGGAGGCCTTGCTCACTAAGGAGCGCTTCGGAGGCAAGGTGACTGTGCTCACTATGGGGCCACCTCAGGCAGCCGAGACCCTCAGGAAAACACTGGCTATGGGAGTCGACCAGGCAGTGTTGGTGACTGACAGGGCCTTCGCCGGGGCGGATACCTTGGCAACCTCTTACACTCTCGCTATGGCTATAAGAAAACTCGTCCCTGTGGATATTGTCTTTTGTGGCCGACAGGCCATAGACGGTGACACCGGCCAAGTAGGCCCAGGAGTGGCCCACAGACTTGGCATCGCTCAATTAACTTCTGTTTCTAAGGTCAAAAATATAGATTGGGAGTCAGGAAGGATTGAAGTAGAACGACTGCTGGAAAGCGGAATCCAAGTGATAGAAAGCCCTTTACCTGCCCTGCTTACG
>DAOWIT010000115.1 GCA_030640765.1 Candidatus Latescibacterota bacterium
AGAAGGTTATCCCTTACTGGCAGAAGGCAGGGAAGTTTGCCAAACAGCACGGAGTGAGAATCTGTCTGGAGATGCACCCGGGATTTGTGGTTTACAGCACTGAGACTCTACTCAGGTTGAGAGAAGCGGTAGGAGAGGTAATCGGTGCCAACTTTGACCCCAGCCACCTGTTCTGGCAGGGTATGGATCCTATCGCCTCGGTTAGAAAATTAGGATCGGCGATCTTCCATGTCCACGCCAAGGACTGCAAGATTGATCCCTTCAACACCGCAGTGAACGGCGTGTTGGACACTAAATCCTACAGCGACGAGATCCACCGCTCCTGGATATTCCGCACTGTTGGCTATGGGCACGGTTATGAGTTCTGGAAAGACTTCGTCAGTACCTTAAGGATGGTCGGCTATGACGATGTGCTTTCCATCGAACACGAGGACAGTCTGATGTCGGTCAATGAAGGCTTTACCAAAGCGGTGGCCTTCCTCAAAGAAGTCCTATTGACCGAAGCCACCGGTGAGATGTGGTGGGCGTAGAACTGAGAAGTAGGAAGTGAGAAAGGGGAAGTTGCCCGCTTGCGTTTCACCTTTTAATTGACTCGTAAAAAGCCCCTGAACCTCATTTAACCACAGAGAACGCGGAGAAGACAAAAGGAGAATATCTCAAAAAATCAAGTAATTGTATAGTTGTCTTTTCTCTGTGGTAGATTTCAGACTTTTTATGAAAAGATCACTATTTATCTGACTAAATTTAGGTAAAGAAAAAAGGAGAACAAAATTGCAAGAGATCTCCGAACAAGAGGTAAATCTGCGTGATTATCTTCGAATACTGTACAAAGGTCGTTGGATTATTGTAATATCATTCCTGGCCGTTGTGATATCCACCGTCTTCTTCACCTTACGGGCCACCCCTGTCTATGAGGCAGAGACAACCATGTTGATTGAAACCGGAAAAACAGGTGCGGCTCTCTCTCTGTTCGAGGCCCCAGGGTTTACCCGAAGGGAGACTATGATCAATAATCAAGTCCAGATATTGAAGAGCCGCACTATTGCCGAGTTGGTCCTCAATGAGTTGAGGAGATTGCCTGACAGTGAGACCTTCGCTATCTTCAGAGCTGAGCCAGACAATCCCTGGAGTCGTGAAGATGCCCTACAATCGCTGAAGGAAAACATCAAAGTGACGCCGGTCAGGGACACCAACATCATCGAAATAAAATGCCAGGCTTCCACCGCCCAGGAAGCGGCTGTTCTTGCCAATACCTTCACTTATGTTTATTATAAACAGCGCTTACAGGTAAGCAAAGAGGAGATAAGTGAAACCAGACGGTTTATTGAAGACCAACTGGCTAAAGTCAGAGAGGAGCTTAGGATTTCAGAAGAGACGCTGCGAGATTTTAAGGAAAAGAAAAAGGTAGCTGCTCTGCCCGATGAGACCAGGGCCTTAGTGGAACAACTGGCTGACTTTGAAACCCTGTACAATGAGGCAGAAACAGATCTGGGGAGTTCCCAAACCCGCCTGAACTACTTGAGAAAACAACTTCGAGAACAACAAGAAGACCTGCCTGAGATGATAGCAAGGGTCTCCAGTCCCTTAATTCACAATTTCAGAGCCGAGATCGCAAGGCTGGAAGGAAAGTACGCCAATTACATCGCCCAAGGAATCTCTGAGAGTAATGAAAGGGTGGTGGAGATAAAAAACCGAGTCCAGGAGATTAAGAACAAGCTTAAAGAAGAAACCCGGAAATTACTCTCCGAGGAACTGGCACCGGAGAACCCCTTATTATTCTCCCAAGCCCTGGTAGATAAAATCCTCACCTTAGAGGTGGATGTGCACACCAATGGTGCCAAGGCAGCCGCCCTTAAGAAAATTGTTAACCAGTATGATGAGAAATTGCAGACACTGCCCGAAAAAAGTCTTGAGCTGGCCAGACGAGAGCGGACCACCCAGGTGAACGAGAAAATATATATTATGCTGATGGAAAAATCCCAGGAGGCCAGAATCACCGAGGCCGGTCAGATTGGCAATGTGAGGATTATCGACGAGGCCAGGAATCCTAAGTATCCTATCAAGCCAAAGAAAAAACTGAATGTTATCTTGGGAGCTTTGGTGGGGCTGGGCTTAGGGGTGGGCATTGCTTTCTTCTTGGAATATATAGACACCTCTATCCGCACTCCGGATGAGGTGGAGAAATTCGTGGGACTTCCCCTTCTGGGGACGATACCTTTAATAAAGGAGAAAAATAGGAATAAAAAACACCACCCCACTGAGATAAGTTTAATATCACAGAGACTTGTATCTCACCTGGCACCTAAGTCGCCTGCCAGTGAGGCCTACAAAACCCTGCGCACCAACATCCAGTTCACCAAACTCGACCAGCCACTCCGCAATTTGCTGATAACCAGTGCGACTCCTGGAGAGGGAAAGACCACTACTGTGGCCAATCTGGCTATTACTATGGCCCAGATGGGCACAAA
>DAOWIT010000134.1 GCA_030640765.1 Candidatus Latescibacterota bacterium
ACTTCTAAGTTTTTCACGGTCACATTTTCAGCACCCATCCTGCCGGCCATCCGCTGTCCTTTCCACACCCGTGACGGTGAAGAGGAAGCCCCAATAGAACCAGGTGCTCGGTGCCGATCTGACTGGCCATGAGTCTTGGGCCCACCGGCAAAACCCCATCTTTTGATGCTTCCAGTAAACCCTCTGCCTTTGGACACCCCTTGAACGTTCACCTTCTCTCCTACCTTGAAGATCTCTGCATTGACCCAATCTCCAGGTTTGAACTGCTCTTTCCCATCAGTGTGAAATTCTTTCAATAATTTCATTGGAGGAACCTTAGCCTTCTCGAAGATAGCTCGCAAGGGACGAGTAACATTCTTAGGCTTAGTCTCACTAAAACCAAGCTGCACAGCATCATAGCCGTGCTTCTCTTTTTTCCTGACTCCCACTACAGGACAGGGACCAGCCTGAATCACGGTGGCTGCCACTAAATTCCCATTATCCTTAAATGTCTGTGTCACACCTATTTTTCTGCCAATTATTCCGTTCATCTTATACCTTAATTTCCACATCTACTCCCGTCGGCAGATCCAATTTCATCAATGCATCTACAGTTTGGGGTGTTGAGTCGTAGATCTCGATCAACCTCTTATGGATTCTCATCTCGAACTGTTCACGGGATTTTTTGTCTATGTTAGGAGAGCGAAGCACGGTGTAGACTGTTCTTTTTGTGGGCAGAGGGATAGGCCCCAACACCCTGGCTCCACTTCTTTTCACAGTTCGGATTATCTCATCGACCGAACGATCCAACATTGCATGGTCATAAGCTTTGAGTCTGATTCTTATTTTTTGAGTTGCCACTTATCAACCTCCTGAAGAAAAGGTCACTTGCCCCGTAAGGTGCAAAGCTACCCCCGGGGCGAGCCATGAAATTTAGTGATGATCTGGTCAGAGATTGACTGAGGGACCTCTTCGTATTTAGAAAACTGCATAGTATAAACAGCTCGCCCTTGAGTGAGAGATCTGAGTCGGGTGGCATAACCGAACATTTCGACAAGGGGAAGCACTGCAGTAATTACCTGGGCATCAGAACGGGAAAATATCCCCGCGATGCGTCCCCGTCTTGAGTTGAGATCACCGACAACTTCCCCCATATAGTTCTCCGGGACAATGATTTCCACATCCACCACCGGTTCTAACAGGTAAGGATCAGCTTTCTTTGTTCCTTCTCTGAATGCAATAATTCCCGCCATCTTAAAAGCCACCTCAGAGGAATCTACCTCATGGTAAGAACCATCGTACAGAGTAACCTTAACATCCTCTATCGGGTATCCTGCCAAGACCCCGTTGGTCAGCGCCTCCTTCACTCCTCCGGCCACAGCGGAGATGTATTCCCGAGGAATGGCTCCTCTAACTATCTTATCCTCGAAGATGAAACCCGCCCCTGGTTCAGAGGGCTCCAATGTGAGCCATACATGGCCGTACTGTCCTCTTCCTCCCGACTGACGAATAAACTTGCCTTCGCTGGTAACAGCCTTCCGGATCGATTCCTTATAGGCGACCTGAGGACTGCCCACATTGGCTTGAACGTTGAATTCGCGAGACATACGGTCAGTGATAATCTCCAGGTGTAGTTCCCCCATGCCACCAATCAGAGTCTGCCCCGTCTCCTTGTTAAACGAGACATTGAAAGTGGGATCCTCCTCAACAAGTTTCTGCAGCGCATCTTCCAGCTGTTGCTGGTCGGCTTTTGTCTTGGGCTCAATGGCAATATAGACCACCGGCTTGTCAAACTCCATTGACTCTAAGATAAGAGGATGGCTCTTCTCGCACAGTGTGTCACCTGTCTTCGTGTCCTTCAAACCCACAGCAGCAGCAATATCCCCGGCATAGAGCTCTTCTCTATTTTCCCTCTGATTGGCATGCATCTCAAGAATTCTGCCGATTCTTTCCTTCCGCTCCAGGGAAGGGTTGTAAACATGAGACCCTGCTTTCAACACTCCTGAGTACACCCGCAAGAAGGTCAATCGTCCCACATAGGGATCGGTCATAACCTTAAAAGCAAGGACGGCCAGGGGGTCCTTGTCAGAAGGTTTTCTTTTCACCTGTTCTCCCGTCAGGGGGTATTTCCCGATTATCTCTCCGATATCTGAAGGCGAGGGCAGATAGTCCACTACACCATCTAATAGGCGCTGGATTCCTTTATTTTTGGCAGCAGAGCCACAGAACACCGGGAATACACTCACATTGAGCACTGCCTTACGCAGAGCACTCCTGATCTGTGTCGGGGGGATCTCTTTGCCCTCAAGAAAACTCTCCATAAGATGATCATCATAGTCAGACAGGGCCTCTAACATCTGCTCTCGATACTGATCTGCCTGAGATTTCAGATCTTTAGGGATAGGATTCTCAGTGAAAACTACCCCAAAGGTATCATCTTGGTAAGTAACAGCCTTCATAGTAATAAGGTCTATCAACCCCGTGAATATATCGCCAGAGCCAATAGGCAACTGTACAGGCACGAAATTTCCCCCTAATTTATCTTTCAACATATCCAACGCATAGTAGAAGTTAGCTCCCACTCTGTCCATTTTGTTTACGAAGGCAAACCTGGGGATGTTATATCGATCTGCTTGCCGCCACACCGTCTCTGACTGTGGTTCCACTCCGCCAACGGCGCAGAAGATGCCGATGGCCCCATCCAATACTCGCAGGGATCTCTCTACCTCGGCGGTGAAATCCACATGCCCAGGTGTGTCGATGATGTTTATCCGGTGATCTCCCCAGAAACAGGTCGTTGCCGCCATCGTGATGGTAATACCCCGCTCTTTCTCCTGCTCCATCCAATCCATCGTTGCTGAACCCTCATCCACCTCTCCCATTCTGTGGAGTCTACCGGTGTAGTAAAGGATCCTCTCAGTGGTTGTAGTTTTGCCCGCATCAATGTGGGCAATGATTCCGATATTGCGGGTATCTTCAAGTGAATATTGTCTGGGCATAGTTGGTGATTGGTAGAATCCTGTCACAAAATGGATTCTTGAAGGGTACCTGAACGCACCCAACTGAATTTGAGGTAGAGACAACCCGCCGGGTCGTCTCTGCTACCAACGATAGTGGGCAAATGCCTTATTAGCCTCTGCCATCCTGTGGGTGTCGTCCCGTTTTTTGATAGATGCACCCTCTCCCTTGGAAGCCGCAAGTAACTCCGCTGCCAGGCGTTCTGCCATAGTTTTCTCCGCACGGGACCTGGTGAAAGAGATTATCCACTTTATAGAAAGGGCAAGTTTGCGCTCCGATCTCACCTCTACCGGTATCTGATAGGTTGCCCCCCCTACTCGACGGGGCTTAACCTCTACGACCGGCTTGACATTCTCTGCCGCCTTTTGGAAAACCTCTAAGCCGTTTTGTCCAGTATTTTCTTCCACTAAGTCTATTGCTCTGTAAAATATAGACTCGGCTACACTTTTCTTCCCTTGCCGCATCAGGTTGTTGACGAATTTCGTCACCAAAACACTGCCATATTTGGGATCGGGTAACAATTGCCGTTTCTCTGGCCTTCTTCTTCGCGGCATCTATTCCTCCTTCATATATCCTTTAATGAATCCCTTGGGTCAATATCAATCTGGTTTTGAGGAACAACAAATAGTTAGGATGAAATACTCAGCCACTAAGGCACCCCGATACGGTCATTCTTCCTACGGGGCAGGCAAAGATACAAAAGAACCCAAATCACCTAATTGTTTAATCTTCCTGCCTTGCTGTCTTCGTGGCTAAATCCTTATATTAAGATTTAGGTCTTTTAGCGCCGTACTTAGAGCGAGATTTCTTTCTGTCCTCAACTCCGGCTGTATCCAACACTCCCCGAATAATATGATACCTAACACCAGGAAGGTCTTTAACTCTTCCTCCTCTGACCAAGACAATGGAGTGCTCTTGAAGATTATGTCCCTCCCCTGGTATGTAGGCAGTTACCTCTATACCAGTAGTTAGTCGAACTCTGGTCACTTTTTTCAGTGAGGAATTCGGCTTCTTAGGGGTCAAAGTGTAAACACGAGTACAAACTCCTTTTCTTTGGGGACAATTCCTTAAAGCTGGAGCTGAGTTCTTCTTGGTAACCTTTTTTCGTCCTTTTCTAATTAGCTGATTTATAGTCGGCACTTAATACATCCTCCTCCTTAGCGGTCTGTTCTGGGGCAACGGAAACTGACGACACCTGAGGTGTCAAATCACTTTCCAGCGAGGTTTCCTCTTCAATGGTCGCATTGTCGGTCTCCGCAAAAGATATTCCTCTGTATCGAGGTGCTCCTGTTCCAGCAGGAATTAACCGCCCGACAATAACATTCTCCTTCAACCCAGTCAGCCAATCGACCTTGCCCTGCACTGCCGCATCGGCAAGCACTCGGGTTGTCTCCTGGAATGAGGCTGCTGAGATAAAACTGTCGGTCATCAGGGCGGACTTAGTTATTCCCAATAGTTCAGGCTTCCAGATGGCCTGTTTACCGCCTTCGGCGTTTATCGCTTGGTTCTCCTCATCTACAACCCGAAGATTCACCCGCTCACCTTCCAGAAAGTTAGTATCACCTGGATCGATTATTTTCACCTTTTGAAGCATCTGGCGAACGATTATCTCTATATGCTTGTCGTTTACTCTCACTCCCTGCATACGATAGACTTCTTGGACCTCATTAACCAAGTATTCAGCCACCCTCTGCGGCCCCAGAATTGCCAAAGTATCATGGGGATTCACCGGACCTTCGGAAAGCTTTTCTCCTGCGGTCACATAATCGCCATCGTGAACTACTAAATGTTTGCCGTAAGGGATCAGATATGTCTTCTGTTCTCCGGTTTCGCCAGTGACGATTATTTCCCTGGAACCTCGAACTAACCCTCCTATTTTGACTTCCCCATCTATTTCAGTGACCACGGCCAGAGATTTAGGAATTCGGGCCTCAAACAGCTCGGTTACTCTGGGCAGACCACCCGTGATATCTTTTGTCTTAACCATAGCGCGGGGGATTTTAACCAGCGTATCTCCTGGCTCAAGTGTCTGCTTGTCATGAACCAGTAGATGTGCTCCCACAGGAATACTATAGTTGCGAAGTCTATTTCCTTTGGAATCAATAACTTCAATACATGGACTTAAGGATCTGTCACGCTGTTCAACAATGACACGCTGCCGCAGACCTGTTATTTCATCCAGCTCTTCGCGCAGGGTAACCCCGTCTTTAATGTCAACGAATTTAACCCTCCCAGGGCGGTCGGTCAAAATCACATTGCTGTAAGGGTCCCATCTGATCAGCACATCCGATTTCTCGACCTTTTGTCCCTCTTTCACGAGAAGTTGGGCACCATAAGGTACATGCTGTTTCCCTCGTACCATCTCTTGTTCATCCAATAACTCCAAGTAACCGTTTCTCCCTACTACAATAAACGGAGGTTCGTTGCCGTCCTTGGATACATAGTTTATGTCTCTGTATTGCACCTTTCCTGGACGTCTTGCCGCTATTTCGGACTG
>DAOWIT010000061.1 GCA_030640765.1 Candidatus Latescibacterota bacterium
CTACTTCAAATCAGCAATAGATTCCCGCTAAAAACGTGCGGGAATGACAAATTCGGACAGACACTAAACAACCGAGACCTTAAGGAGGTGGTATGGCGCATATTGTTCCCTTCCGGGCAATGTTGTATAATGAGGAAAAGGTGGGGGGAGTAGACTCGGTCGTGGCTCCTCCCTGGGATGTGATCTCCCCTGAACTGCAGGAGGAGCTTTATCGGCGGAGTCAGTGGAATGCCGTCAGGCTGATCTTCGGTAAACAGCTCCCTGGGGATAATGAGCAGGAGAACCGGGACACAAGGGCTAACGCATTCTGGAAAAAGTGGCTGCAGGAGCGAGTCTTGGTGCAAGACCCCTTGCCAGCGATATATGTATGCCGGGAAACCTACAGTCTCCCTACCAGGGAGGAGAAAACCCGCTGGGGATTTATCGCCCTGATCCGCTTAGAGGAATTCACCTCTGGTGTGATCCATCCCCACGAAAACACCATAGCGAGGGCGAAAACAGACCGAATGGGCCTTATTCGCAACTGTAAGGCCAACTTCAGTCCCATCTTATCCCTTTATTCGGATCCAGAACTAACTATAGAAAAAACAGTGATGCCCCGTATTGGAGACAGTCCGGATATCAGGGTTACTAATCCCGATGGGGTGAAGCGAGAGATCTACAGGGTCACTCAGCCAGAGCTGATTGAGCAGGTGACAGAGAAAATGGAACCCAAGGTGGTCTTTATCGCCGATGGGCATCACCGCTACGAGACAGCTTTAGCCTTTCGGGACGAGATGCGCCGTAAATATCCGGGACAAACAGGTGGCTGGGATTATGTCCTTATGTATTTCACCAACCTCTGTAATTCTGGCCTCACCATTCTACCTGTGCATCGTGTGCTTAAGGGAATCGCCCAATTTGACCTGGAGAAGTTCTTGTCCCGGATAGAGGAGTTTTTCTATTTTGAATCCCTCGAATACCCACCGCAGAATATGTTGAATCGATTGCAAGATGAAGAAGGAGGAACCTTCGGTCTTTATGCTTCGGAGAGATTCTTTCTGTTCAAACTGAAGGATCAAAACCTGGTGAATGAATTTGTGACCGAGCCCAAATCAGCCCAGTGGAGGAGATTAGATGTGGCGATACTGCACTCACTGGTAATCCGACATATTCTCGGGATACAACCTACCAATACAGAGATTCTCTACTCCGCCGATGCTCAAAAGGCGGTCAGCCTGGTCAAGGAGGGGCAGTATCAATTGGCATTGTTCCTCAAGGCAGTGACAGCAGAGCAATTAGAGACGGTGGCCGGTCAGGACGAGAGAATGCCGCCTAAGTCGACTTATTTTTATCCCAAGGTCCCCAGCGGTCTGGTGATGAACAAGATATTGTGAGGCAGTTCAACAAGCAAGGGAGCAGAGGTGACTAATTTCTCACTTCTCACTTCCCACTTGTTTCCTGTAGGAGGGGTCTCCAGCCCCCGACTTAAACACGCCCTTATGGAAAACCACGGGGCTTTTTACACCAGAGTCCCTATTTTTTTCTTGACATTTGCTGGTCTGGAGACTAAGTTTTATAAATTCGTTCCTGACCCAAAATAGAGCGAGATAAGAATAAGTAAATTTGTAACTTAAAACAAAGAAAAGACCATAAGAATATGAACAACAACAAGATATATTTAGGTATTGACATTGGTTCGGTCAGTGTAGACACGGTGGTCTTGGACCAGAGAGGAGAGGTTTTAGAAGACCACTACGACAGAATTGCTGGACAGCCGCTGAGGGCAGTGCTGAGGGTGCTGCGGGATATATTCACCCGGCATTCACCCGGACAGATAGCCGGTGTAGCTACCACCGGTTCAGGAGGGAGACTGATTGCCTCTCTGTTAGGGGGCGATTTTGTCAACGAGGTAATTGCCCAGGCCAAGGCCGTCGCCCGGCTTTACCCGAAGATGAAGACTGTCATCGAGATGGGAGGGCAAGACTCTAAACTTCTGCTTATGATCAGGGATGGAGGTTCTGAGGAGCCGCGATTGGAGGATTTTGCTGTGAGCAGCGCTTGTGCCGCTGGCACCGGTTCGTTCCTTGACCAACAGGCAAGCCGACTTAAGCTCTCCATCGAAGAGTTCGGACAGATAGCCCTGAAATCCGAAACCCCTCCCAGAATTGCCGGACGCTGCAGCGTGTTTGCTAAAACGGATATGATCCACCTGCAGCAGATCGCTACGCCTGACTACGACATCGTGGCCGGTCTTTGTCATGCCGTAGCCCGGAATTTCAAAAGCAATATCGGCAGAGGGAAAAAATTCAAAAAGCCCATAGCCTTCCAGGGAGGTGTGGCAGCTAATATTGGAGTAATCAAGGGCTTCGAAGATCTATTGGATCTGGAAGAAGGGGAGTTGATCATCCCTGAGCACTTCACCTCTATGGGGGCTATTGGAGCAGTCCTAATCTCTCTGGAAAACGGGTTTAACAACAGCAACTTCAAGGGGCTGGAGACAGCGGAAGAATACCTGAACTCTCCCCACAAGACATCTACAAAGGGGTTGCCATCCTTGAGTTATGACGATACCGGCAAGACTGGAGAGCTGCAGACCCGCCGGCTCAAAGATGGTGAAAAGGTGGACGCCTTCCTGGGAGTAGATGTAGGATCGTTGAGCACCGACCTGGTAGTGATAGACAGGGAGAAGAATGTGCTTGCCCGCCGCTACCTCTGGACGGAGGGAAGACCTATTGAAGCAGTGCGTCGGGGGTTGAAAGAGATAGGCGAAGAGGTTGGAGATAAGGTCAATATCGTGGGGGTAGCCACTACTGGTTCAGGCCGATATATGACCGGGGACTTTATCGGTGCAGATGTGGTGCGCAACGAGATTACCACTCAGGCCACAGCAGCCCTCTACATCGATCCCAGTGTCGACACTATATTCGAGATAGGTGGACAGGACTCAAAATATATCAGTATAGACACCGGGGCGATAGTAGACTTCGAGATGAACAAGGTCTGTGCCGCCGGCACCGGTTCGTTCTTAGAAGAACAGGCGGAGAAGCTGGGCACCAACATTATGGAGGAATTTGGCAATCTGGCCCTCCAGGCCAAGACACCTGCTAATCTGGGAGAACGCTGCACGGTGTTTATGGAATCGGATCTCGTCGCCCACCAGCAGGAAGGTTGGACAAAGGAGAACTTGATCGGCGGACTCTGCTATTCCATCGTCTACAACTACCTTAACCGAGTAGTGGGAGATAAAAGGGTGGGAAATAACATCTTTTTCCAAGGAGGAGTTGCCTGGAACAAGGGAGTGGTGGCCGCCTTTGAGAAGGTGCTGGGCAAAAAGGTGACCGTCCCGCCCCAACATGATGTTACCGGAGCCATAGGAGCCGCTATCCTGGTGATGGAAGAGCGTACCTGGGAGAGGAGCAGATTTAAGGGGTTTGACCTCAGCGATCGCAAATACCAGGTTAGCACCTTCAACTGCAATGGATGCGACAATCAGTGTAACATAAAGAAAGTTACCATAGAGGGCGAAGACCCCCTCTTTTACGGAGCAAGGTGCGAGAAATACGAAATCAAAAAGAAAAAACCGAAGGTTGACCCTCTGCCAGACCTTTTTGCCGAGAGAGAGGAACTCCTCTGGGGGCGGTATGAAGAGCCGAAAGAGACAGGGAAAGAGAGGATCGGAATTCCCAGGGTGCTGTTTTTCCACGAGAGTTTCCCTTATTGGCATAGCTTCTTCACCGAGTTGGACTTCCAGGTGGTTCTATCCGACCCCACTAATCAGAAGATAATCAACACCTCGATAGAAACTATTGCCTCAGAGTCATGTTTCCCGATAGAGATCTGTCACGGGCATGTTTTAAACCTGTTGTCTAAGGGGGTTGATTATATATTCCTTCCCAGCATCATCAATCGGGAGGACCCTGACTCCAGATTCCTTCAGAGTTACAATTGTCCCTTGGTTCAGTCTATTCCCTACCTCATCAGGGCGGCTTTGGACATAGATGAGAACATGTTGCTACTCCCTCCTATTTACTTCCGGCGTGGCAAGAAGCATGTTCAAGAGGTGTTGACCAAATTGGGACAGCAATTGGGGAGGACAGCCAAACAAGTCCAGAAGGCTGTCCGTTTGGCTGACGAGTCCCAGGAGGCATTCTATACCAATATCCAGAACAGGGGCAAAGAGATACTTGCCCATCTTCCGGAAGACAAATGGACAGTGGTGATTCTCAGCCGTCCCTATAATGGGTGTGACCGGGGGTTGAACCTTAATCTGCCCAAAAAACTTCTGGATATGGAAGTTCTGGCTATTCCTATGGATTTTATCCCCTTGCACCAGGGCGATATCGCTGAGGAATTTCCCAATATGTATTGGTATTACGGCCAGAGGATACTCAGTGCCGTTGAACTTATCAGGGATAATCCCCGGCTGCACGCGATTTACATCTGCAACTTCAGGTGTGGTCCTGACTCCTTTATCGCTCACTTGGTCAGAGAAAAGATGGGGGGCAAGCCCTACCTGCAATTAGAGGTGGACGAACATTCGGCTGACGCTGGGATTATTACCCGCTGCGAGGCGTTCTTCGACAGCTTAAAAGGTGTACAGCGCAAGAAAAAGAGAGGTATTGGCTGAAATGGAGCGAACGATTTACATCCCCAATATGGCAGACCATGCCTATTCGTTGAGTGCCGCTTTAAGAGCCTTTGGCATATCGGCGGAGGCACTACCTGAGCCCGATGAAGAGACGCTACTGTTGGGTAGGAAATACTCTACCGGCAAAGAGTGTTTCCCCTTTATCGTCACCACCGGCGATTTCTTAAAGAAGGTACAAGAACCCGGGTTTGACCCAGACGGAGCGGCTTTCTTTATGCCTTTAGCCAGTGGCCCCTGCCGTTTCGGACAATACAGCCAGATGCATCGGGTCTTCTTAGACAGGTTGGGACACAAAGAGGTAGCCGTTATCTCTCCCACTTCAGAGGACTCTTATGCAGAGATAGGTGGAGCCAGTCTAAAGTTGCGTATCAGGACTTGGCAAGCAATGGTAGCTACCGATATCCTGCAAAAACTACTGCACGAGACAAGGCCGTACGAGATCGATCAGGGGGAAACTGACCGGGTGTACAAAAAAGCCCTGACTAAATTAGCTGAGGCGATAGAAAAGGGTAGAAATCTGGTAAAGACTATGAAGCAAATTGCCAAAGAGGTCAGACAGATAAAGCTCGACCGCCGAGAGCGAAAACCGATCATCGGGGTACTGGGTGAGATATTTATGCGCAACAATCGTTTCAGCAATGAGAATATAATAAGAAAGGTAGAAGATTTGGGAGGTGAGGTGTGGTTGGCCCCGGTATCAGAGTGGGTTTACTACACCACTCAAAGATATAAAGAGGACAGCGTTGCTGAGCATAGATATCTCGACATTCTGAAGGCAATTCTCCAGGAAAAAGTGCAGAGATACTACGAACATCGCTTGGAGAAACCGGTTAAGGAACTGCTGCTGAACAACGAAGAGCCACCCATAACCGAGGTGCTTCACTACAGCGCCCCCTACCTCCATTTCTCCTTCGGCGGAGAGGCAATTCTAACCATCGGAAAGGCAATTGACTACATCAACAAAGGGGCCTCAGGTATCATCAATGTAATGCCTTTCACTTGTATACCGGGAACTGTGGTAGCCGTTATCTCTAAAAAATTCAGGGAGGATTTTAACGGCATCCCCTTCCTTAACGCCTCTTACGATGGACAGGAGGATGCCAGTAGGTTAGTAAGATTGGAGGCCTTTATGCACCAGGCCAGACAGTACAGGGACAAAAAAAAGTAAAAAGTAAAAAGTAAAAAGATAAAAGGCAGGAGATGACTTCATCTTTTATTTTCCATTTTTTCTTTGTAACCTTCGGTGATGAGTTACCTTAATAGTCTGGGAACATCACCGAGGTTCAGCAGAGGAGGTTAATAAATGGCTTATAAAATAACAGAGGAATGTATCGCCTGTGGCCAGTGTGTGGCTGAATGCCCGGTGGAGGCGATCACTGAAGGCGGTGACATCTATGTAATTGATCCTGAACTGTGTACTGAATGCGGCGCCTGCGCCGATGTCTGCCCGGTAGAGGCCTGCGTGTTGGATGAGACATGAGCTTCCCAAAGGCTATCTCAAAGGCACTGTATTAACAATCTTAACCCTAAGTCAATTTTTCTGCAAAACGGCTCCTGCCTTTCCCGGGGAGGTCCTCTCTTCCTTCGCTGTCCCTGGGGAATGCCCATGGATAAATTATGGGAAGATTAGGCGTAAAAATCCCCATAGTACGCCACTCCTTCTTCATCAATACCTTTCAAAAGATCGAAATCAGGCAAAATCCTCGCCTTTCGAAAGAGAGTGACTTTTCGAGCTTGAGTCGGCAATCGGCCCAGAAACCAAGATAACAGGGAGTTTAGAGCATGGGCAAGAAATTTATCGACGAACTCAAAGCGGGAGAGAGTGTTATCTCCTTCTTCGCGGTGAGGAAAAAACAGATAAAAAGCTATAATGGCAATTCTTTCTTGGTGCTGGAGTTAGGAGATAAAACTGGCCACACAGAGGCAGTGCTGTGGAAAAATTTTCAACAGGTCAACGAAGAGGTTCAACCGGGAGATGTGGTAAAAGTGAAGGGAATGGTCGGTACTTACCGGGAAGAGATTCAGATTAAACTGGAGAACATCAAAAAAGCCCAGCAGTCGGAGTTTGACCCTGCTGATTTCCTTGAACACTCGGAGAAAAGCAGCGAAGAGCTGTTCCAGAGATTGCTGGCAAAGGCTGAGACGATTCAGAATCGCTATTTAAACCAGGTGGTGAAGAGTTGTTTTCTGGATCAATCTCTCTCTACCAAACTCCATCAGGCCCCAGCGGGTAAAATGTGGCACCATGCATATCTGGGCGGACTGTTGGAGCATAGTCTTTCGGTGGCGGAGATATGTGAAACGGCCGCCAAGCAGTATCCTCTCGTCAATCGGGACCTCCTAATCGCCGGGGCGCTGCTTCACGACATCGGCAAGGCCCAGGCCTACCGCTGGACTACCTTGATTGACTACTCCGATATCGGCAGATTAGAGGGACATATCGTCATCGGCGAAAGGATCGTCAGGGAGAAGATCCAACAAATCCCCGACTTTCCCGAAGAACTAAAGATGCAACTCTCTCACTTGATCCTAAGCCACCACGGCAGCTTAGAGAACAGCTCCCCGATAGTGCCGATGACCTTGGAGGCCATTGTTCTCTACTACGCTGATGAAATGGACTCGAAGGCGGCAGCATTTTCCCGAATTATCAAAAAGGAGGGAAAAGAGGGAAAACAGTGGAGCAACTGGGTTCACTTGATAAGCAGATTCATCTACTTGGGTGATAAACCTTCTGGAGAGAAAGAACCAGAGGAGTAGAGAGCCTCCCAACTTTCTTACTGAACTTTGATTGACTCGCAAAAAGTCTAAAATTTAACGCAGAGCCGCAGAGAAAAAATAAGAACACAATTATTTGATTATTAAAGAGTATCTTCTTTCTTCGCGACTTTGCGTTGAAAACCAATGAGCATTGGTGAATATCATTCAGATCCCGAGCTTTTCTAAGTCTTCTTTCTTGTTGTTTCCTATCCACGGCTCCAATCCAGGAGGCATAGTATTTTGGAAATTTAGACTGGCTTTATCTAACCTTTCCTGCTGTTCTTCAGTTAAGGGAATATCTACTGCTTCGATATTGTCTTTAAGGTGGTTCAACTTCCTTACCCCACATAATACACTTGCCATAACATCTTTTTCCATAGCCCACTTTAAAGCCACTTGGCTAGGGGTTGCCCCTATTTCTTCAGCCACATCCTTCACCACTTCCACCACTTGGAGTGCTCTGCTGTAAACAGGCTCGTTGAAAAGGATATTAGTCTGGCGAGTTTTTTCCGTCCCCCGTTCTCCCTCTTTACCAAATCTTCCGCTTAAGAGCCCCTGAGCCAGTGGACTGTAAGCAAGAAGACCTATATTTTTCTGCTTACAGAACTCACTCACTCCTTCCACATCGTAAAATCTCCACAACAGAGAGTAAGGCACTTGGTCTGTAACTAAGAAGTCAAGGGTTTGATTACTAAATTCTTTGAGATTATGCAACCTGAAATTACTCACTCCTGCAAACCGGATTAAGCCCTCTTGTCTCAGCCTACTCATAGAGTTGAAGATATTCTCATAATCTTTTTTCTCCATATCGCTGCCAAATATATGCCTTATTTTGGGCCAGTGGATCTGGTACAGATCTATGTAATCGGTCTGTAGTCTTTTTAAGCTTGCCTCAAGCTCCGTGCGAGCGGTGTCGTAGTCGAACTTCCTTGTGCTCAACTTGGTAGCTAATATAACCTTATCCCTCTTCTCTTTTAGAATATCTCCTAACACTTCCTCTGATGTTCCATAGGCTTTGGCAGTATCAAATAGGTTGACTCCTGCCTCTATTGCTTCATCGGCAATTTTCTGATATTCCTCTATCTTAGACAATTTGCCCCAAAATCTGGTATGCCCAAACTGCCAAGTTCCCACTGCGATTTTACTCACCATTAACCCTGTGTTTGCCAGTTCCTTGTACTGCACCTATTCTCCTTTCAGCTTGCCAGTTTTTTCGTGATCACCCATTTAGTGGCTCTCACTCCTTAGCCTTGATCCCCAGTTTTTCTACATCCTCTTTTCTATTGTCTCCTATCCATAACTGAAGTCCAGGAAGCAAAGTCTTTTGGAAATCCAGGCTAACCTTGTCTAACCTTTCCTGATGTTCTTTAGTCAGAGGAATATCCACCGCTTCGATATTGTTTTTAAGATGGTTCAGCCTCCTCACTCCAGCCAATACACTTACCATAACGTCTCTTTCCATAGTCCATTTCAAGGCCACCTGGGCAGGGGTTGCCCCTATTTCTTTGGCCACCTCTTTGACCAACTCTACTATCTGGAGTGCTCTGCTGTAGACAGGTTCATTGAACAGGATATTGGCCCGGCGAATCATCGCCTTCACTTCTTCTCCATCTTTACCGAATCTTCCGCTCAAAAGTCCCTGAGCCAATGGGCTATAAGCAAGGAAGTTTACATTCTTCTGCTTACAAAAGTCACTTACTCCTTCCACATCATAGAACCGCCACAGCAAAGAGTATGGCACTTGATCTGTAACTAAAAAGTCAAGGGCTTCATCGCCAAATTCCTTGAGATTGTCCAGTCTAAAATTACTCACTCCGGCAAACCGGATTAAACCTTCTTCCTTTAACTTGCTGAAAGAGGTAAAGATATCTTCATAATCTTTCTTTTCCATATCGGCCTGGTGCCAGGTGCCGGGAATGTTTATCTTAGGCCAGTGAATCTGGTAAAGGTCTACGTAATCAGTTTGTAGCCTTTTCAGACTTCCCTCC
>DAOWIT010000001.1 GCA_030640765.1 Candidatus Latescibacterota bacterium
TCCTTGACAGACAGGATGGCAGAACTCTAACTAAGATAGATATCCGAAGAGAAGGGAGAAGAGACGAGATCCATGCTATAACACTTTTCTCCTTTGATGGAAACCAAATCTTCCTGTCCGGGAAGAGGTGGGAAGTTGGAAAGTACCCATTACAGCCCGTAACATATGTAGGCAAGGTTGATTCAAAGCTGGGGCTTGTCGAGCATAAATTCCACCCAGGCAGGGTAAGGAGAGCAACGGGAGTTGGCAGAACAATAAGGGTGAAGGATAATACCATATCGCTGGGTGAGCGAAAGAAGGGAGGAACAAGATGAGAAAATCTCTCTGGATAGCAATCCTACTCGTGGGTGTACTGCTTCTCGGGACCGAAGCAGGCAATACAGTGCAGTGGCCTTTAGACAGTGTCACTTTCACCTCGGCTTTTGGGCTCCGGGACCGGAACCCCGCAGGTCAACCCCTGCTGATAGATTTTCACAGAGGGGTGGATTTCAGGGGCGAAAATAAACTCTGGCGCTCAGGGGACACTTTCCACACCTGGGTTTGCGCTGGCAGAAATTTTTGCCCAGGTGGACGATCAAGGCGTGGAACTCATTGAACAGACCTACATCCTGGGGAAGGTTGGTCATAAATAACTGTTGAATCTCAGGATAAGAGGCCTTTTCGGATATGAATTTATGGCGGGAAAATATTCGTCGGGTATAGGCATCTACAACAAAGATGGGTTTCCCGAAGGCATAGAGCAGAATGCTGTCGGCAGTCTCCGGGCCGATGCCGTTTACGGTTAGCAGCTTCTCCCGCAAAACAGACAGCTTCAATTCCCCCAATTGCAGGAGATCACCTTGGTGCTGGCTGAAGAGGAATTGCAGGAAGTTCTTTATCCGCGTGGCCTTGATATTGAAATACCCGGCAGGTCTTATCCACCGGGCCAGGGATTTTTCTGAAATTTGATGAAGTTCAGGTGGAGTTAACAGATTGTGTTGTTTTAAGTTGTTAATGGCTTTTTCTACATTTCCCCAGGCGGTGTTCTGGGTGAGGATAGCGCCTATTATTATCTCGAAGATGCTCTCGCCTGGCCACCACCCCTGGGGGCCAAATTCCTTTAAGAGTCTGTCATAGATCTTGATAAAAACAGGCTCCATATCTATAGGTCCTCTGTTTCAGTGGAGATTGAAGAAAAAAACCGGCCCGGTGAGAGATTCATCTCTCTGCAGGGCCGGTCTTTTTCGGATGACTATTTTAATTGGTCGAGAAGTGTTTCCAGGCGTGAAACAAGATGTTGCTTCGGCACAGCTCCTACAATCTGATCCACAAGCTTTCCCTGGTTGAACAATAGAAGGGTGGGGATGCTCATAATGCCATATTGGGCGGTTGTAGCAGAGTTAGAGTCCACATTCAATTTGCAGAACTTGAGTTTGCCGGCATACTGTTGGGCGAGTTCTTCTATCACTGGGGCTATCATCAGGCAAGGTGCACACCATGCGGCCCACAAATCTACCAGCACCGGGGTTGAGGATTCTAATACTTCAGATTGAAAACTGCTGTCAGTGACTTCGACAGGTTTACTCACTCTCGGTCTCCTTTCCTAATTAGTTTACTGTATTGAATTGGGTTTCTTAAGATGTCAATAGCTCTACGAAGCTGAGCATCCTCGGGGAAGGTGGCCCGGATGCCGGCCTCTAATCCCCACTGTCGAGATGCTATCTCCTTTCTTATAGCCATCTTGATGTAATCTTTGTTCTTCTGAAAATCATTCTCTTTGGCTTTCTCTAACTGGATTTCCAATTCGGCAAGCAGCCCTTCTATGCGATCATTGTATCCTTTCTTCTGGGCCATTACCTTCAAAGTGTCCACATATACCTCTTCTGGTGTCTTATAATCAAACTCTTTCTGTTTAAGGAAATCTTTGAATAGGGTTAAAATCTGATCATCTACCTCGAAATTCCGGTCGATCTGGGGATGTTCTGATACATAATGCACAGCAAAGCCGAACAACATGCGTCTGCGCAGGAGTTCCAGCGACAAGTTGTCCAACTTCCAGGACTCGACCTTTAAGTCAGGGGTGATGCCACCGCCACCGTAGATCTCCCTGCCATTGTTGGTTCTGAATTGTTTCTTTGGGAGTTGTGGTTTTTCTTCGCCAAAGAGTTCTTTAGGTTTTTCCTTCTGTTTTGGGGTATGTTCTATGTTAATACACCTTCCACTGGGGGTGTAGTAGTAAGCAGTGGTTAGTTTAAGGGCAGAGTTCTCAGATATGGGAAACACGGTTTGAACTGAACCTTTGCCAAAGGTAGCAGTGCCCACAATCAATCCCCTGTCCCAGTCCTGAATTGCCCCCGCCACAATCTCGGAGGCACTGGCAGAGGCTTTGTTTACCAAGACAACCATCGGCATATCTACAGGGATAACTGGATCATGATTAGAATAGTAGTTATTGTTCTGTCCTTTATCTCTTCCTTTTGTGGAGACAATCAGGCTTTCTTTTTCTAAGAATTTATCAGCTACTGCCACTGCTTGGGTGAGCAGTCCGCCAGCGTTTCCCCGCAGATCCAGAATAAGAGATTTCATGCCGTTCTGTTTCAGCCGTTTAAGGCACTGGGTCAATTCCTTTCCAGTGTTTTCAGAGAAGCGGGAGAGACGGATGTAACCGACTTCCGGTCGGATTTCATCACAGAAGCTTATAGCCTTCAGGGTTATTATTTCGCGGGTGATGGTGTAGTCAAGAGGTTGGAGTTGACCCTCTCTGAGGATGGTGATAGTCACCTTGGTGCCAGGTTTGCCCCGCAGTTTCTGGGCCACATCTTCAATACTTTCCCCTCGAGTGAGCGTCCCCTCGATCTTGATGATCTGATCCCCGGCTTGGAGCCCTGCTCGGGTGGCAGGGGTTTCCTCAAATGGGGCAATCACCGTGGGGATATCCTCCTTTATGCCGATTATGATCCCCAAGCCACCGTATCTTCCAGTAGTTTCTATCTTTAGTTGATCCATCTGTCTTTTTTTAAAGAAATTGCTATAAGGATCAAGTTGCCCCAACATCCCTTTGATCCCGCTCACCACTATCTCTTCGGGATTTGTCTCTTTAACATAGCTTTTGCTGATATGTCTGTAGGCACTGCCGAATATATCAAGGCTCTCGCCGACCACTCCATACCGATCCTGCCCTGCCGGATGATTTCCAATTACCCAGGTCCCGATCAAAATGGCCATCAAAGCTATGGCAATCCATATTTTCTTAGACATCTGTCTGCTCCTTAAGGATTTTGATTTCTCAATAAATGTTTTGGTTTATTAACTTAGTCAGGACGCAGATTTTCGCGGATAACCGCAGAAAATAATATTTATAATCTTGGCAATCTGCGTTTACCCCGTTTAGAGATTTATCTCTAACGGGGTTTATCTGCGTCCAATAAATGGAAGTCCCTGGTATACGATTAAATTGGAGCCAACGGTCGGATTCGAACCGACGACCTGCTCATTACGAGTGAGCTGCTCTACCTGCTGAGCTACGTTGGCTCAGGTTGCCCTCTACCAGCCGGCTACGGTTCGCTGGAGTATCTCCGAGGCCAACATCTTGACTGCTGCATCTATACCTTCAGCCCTCTGTTCCGTCTCACCCGGTGCCTCATAAGCACCCCAACCCTCCAACAGTTTCTCCTCCCACAGCTTCTTATCCTTTTTTGAGTCTAAATAGCACGCCTGCACCTGGATAGAAAGTCTGTACTCCTGGGCTTTCTCGCCAGTTTTCTCCGCACTGTAAGTGAGCGGTTCATCCTTCACGTCAATGACCTTCACCTTGATCAACGAATCGGCTGCTTTTTTCTCCACTACCCGCAGAGTGTTGTCCGAAACAAAGGCAGCGATAACGGCATCGGTCAAAGTGGCCTCAATGCCGTATTCCAGAGTCTCATTCTCTGCCAAGGGTACAGCCACAGTCTTGATGTGAGGTGGCAGCGTTGAACCCGAAGTGGAATAATACCAACATCCTAAAAGGGCTGTGACCAAACTCAAGGGGACAAGTGGGAGAATATATTTAATCTTCAATGCTCACTCACCGTAGAAATAAATGACGGTTATCTACAATTTGTGCTTTCTGTTTCAAATTCGCCAGCCAAGTGGTGTAGGCCTCGTATTGCCGCTGAGAGAGTAATTTTTTGCGAAGGTCCTGCTTTTGCGCCTCAAAATCTCTCTCATCAATATGCTGTTTTTCTAAAACGTTTATAATATAATAACCTCTTTCCGTGGAGACAATTCCGCTTGTTTCTCCCGGTTGAAGTCGAAAGGAGGTACTGACAAACTGATTCTTAGTGCCGATGTCTGGCAAGTATTCAGACCGAGAGAAAGGCCCTGCGGTTTTAACCTCCAAGGAAACAGATTTGGCCACCTCTTCTAATGAGACTGCTTTTTTTAGCTCACTGGCCGCTTTTTCTAACTTTTCATTAGCCATCTCTCTTCTCTGTTCTTCCTCGAGTTTTCTGCGGATATCGGTTGTCACTTCCTCGAGGGGTCTAATCCCGGCCTTTTTCTTCTCTTGCAACTGCAGGATCCAGAATCCTGCCCTGTTCTCGTAGAAAGGAGAAATTGCCCCTGGCTGGCTTTTGAAAGCGAAATCACTCAAGGATCTTGTCCTGCCGATACCAGGGATATATCCGTCTTTGGAGAAAAATCCTGTTTCTTTGATCTCTAAACCCCTGGCCTTGGCGGCTGTTTCGAACTCTTCCTCTTGGGCGGCGGAAATGAAACCCTCGGTTTCCTTTATTAACGACTCGATAGTTTCTTGAGTAGGTTCAACCTTGAACAGGATGTGGCTTGCCCTGATCTTTTTCTCTCCGGCCTCTTTTTTTCTGGCGACCAGCTTAATAATATGCCATCCGGAGGGTGTTCTGATCGGATCAGAGATCTGTCCGGTTTTTAAGGCGAAGGCTGCCTTTTCGAATTTTTTGAATGGTTCCCCCGTTTCTCCTTGTCCCAACCAGCCCAGATCGCCACCTTTGGAAGCGGTGGGCCTGTCGTCAGAGCGCTCTTGGGCTGTTCTGCTGAAGTTTGCTCCTTCTCTGAGCTCGGCTGCTACTGCCTCAGCTTCTATCCTGATGGCCTCTTCATCGGCTGCACTGGGCTTTTTCTCCCACCCGACAAACTGGCAGCGCCGCTTCTCTTCCTCCGCGAACTCCTCTTGGTGCTGGTCATAATAGGTCTCAATCTCTTGCTGGTCAACCTTCATCTCATTGTCCCGAAACAGTTCAGGGCCGGCAAAGATGTAACGGACCTTCGCCTTCTCATTTTGATCTGTATAATATTCCCTTAGCTCTGGGTCTGTTACCTTAACCGTTCCCAATATCCGATTATAGAGTTTCTGTAATTGAATGGATCGGGAAAGATCCTGCTCTAAGAAAAGTAAAAATTGCTTAGTGTTGCTGTTGTTGTAAGTGGCTGGATCGTCCAAGAATTGGTGGTAGAGAGCCAAATTGAAATTACCACTGGAATCCTGAAAGGCTTTTTGCTGCCGAACAAGTTGGGGGGGATTATTTCGCATGTGAGCTGCAAGCTCTGAGTTGGAGACAGCGATTTGCTCCTGTTCTACTGCCTGCGAAAGCAGAATCTGCTGAACAATGTCATTCCAGGCCTGTTCTCTTAATCTAACTCTGTCTGGTTCTGTGCCTGAACGTTGTTTTTCCTGCTGGTAGACCTGCCTTAGAAACTCTTGGAACTGACGATGAGGTATCTCTACCCCGTTGACCTTTCCCAGAAAACTGGGACTGCCTCTCTTCCCTATTCCCGTTCTGTGCATTCCCCATTCAAAGACTATCATCCCTACAAAACAGATAACAACAATCCAAAAAATAAGTTTCATATTCTTCCGCATTTTATCAATCATAGGCTTGAAATCTCCTTGTTTAAATGCAGGTTGTTTGTGGCGTATTTGCCGAACAATATTGGGTCCACCCGCTTTCGTGACTCAGAAATGGCTGGCCGTGTGGACTTCACTGATTTCGTGACAGACCGAAACCTGCACTACGATTCTGAAAAAAAGAACATCGCAGACATTCTCATTAAGCGTGGGAGATGAAAGTACCAAGCTGATTTCCCTTGACAAAATAAGGACTAGCTTGTAAATTGTCAAGAGAAATTTATGGGCTTGAACCTGTCGGGAGTGGCAGGGTAGTCTGGTCAATTTGGTGAACAGTGAAGGGTGAATCCAATTCACCGATGACCGGCGCCTAAGAGATATTAACTTGGAAAAGGGAGAAAATGTTTTCTAAGGTTAAGATATTAGTGCCGTTTATTTTGTTATTTTCTGTGAGTGTTGGCCCTGCAGAGGCAATCACCGGGGAAGAGATCGTGACGAAAGTAGTAAATAAGATTAAAAAAGCGAGAGACTTATCTGTTAGCTTTGAGAAGAGTTTCTACTGGAAGCTGGCTGGAGAAACTCAGCGGCTTAAGGGTCAATTTTACTTAAAGAAACCTCGCAAATTGCGCCTGGAGACTGAAGAACAAACGGTAGTCACTGATGGCGACACCGTGTGGACATTTGTGCCGGAAAATAATCAGGTTATCGTTTCTTCCTGGGAACAGTGGCAGGATCCTCTGACTCAACTTCTCAAATATACCGAGAGTTATGAATCGACCTATGTAGGAATGGAAAAAGTGCAGAAGAGTAAGTACTATTTGGTTCAACTTCTCCCCGAAGGGGAGGGTGAGGAGATTGTCCA
>DAOWIT010000147.1 GCA_030640765.1 Candidatus Latescibacterota bacterium
CCTGCGTCGTCCGAAGCCCATCCCCATCGCATCCTGGTGGACCACCTGAACCCCTTCTGGCCTTCGCTGGACATAGGCCGGTTCCTCTTGGAATGAGGCTCTGAATACCAGCTTAAGTGTCTCTTCGTTGATGGTCTCCAACATCTCCACGAGCATCCTGAATCCCTCGTTTTTGTATTCAATCAGAGGGTCCTTCTGACCATAAGCCCTGAATCCAATCCCCTCCTTCAACAGGTCCATTTCGTAGAGATGTTCTTTCCATTTCTCGTCGATGGTGCTCAGATAAGCGATTTTTTCCAAATACCTGAGGTTGTCAGCACCGAGCAGCTGTTCCCGTCTCTGGTAAGCCTCTTTAACTGCTTTGCGGATTCTTTGCTGCAGATCCTCCTGTTTGAGCCGAGGCAGTTCCTCCTGGTCGATGGGCAATCTTACCAGAAATATCCTCTGCAAATCTAATCTGAGTTGCTCAATGTTCCAATTTTCTGCATAGGTTTTGGGATCTGTATGGTTATCCAGAATTGAATCTGTGGTTTCTTCGATTATGTTCTCGATCTCATCGCTGATGTTTTCGCTTTCCAGTATACGGCGTCGACGGGAGTAGATCACCTCTCGCTGTTGATTCATGACATTGTCGTATTCCAGCAGGTGTTTACGGATGTCGAAGTTGTAAGCCTCCACCCGTTTCTGGGCCTTCTCTATGGCCCGGGTAACCATCGAGTGCTGAATCACTTCGCCTTCTTCCAGTCCCAGTCTATCCATACTGCTGGCGATTCTTTCAGAGCCGAAGAGGCGCATCAGGTCGTCCTCTAAGGAGGCGAAGAATTTAGATGCCCCTGGGTCACCCTGGCGGGCACATCGGCCTCGGAGCTGTCTGTCGATCCGGCGAGCCTCGTGCCGTTCGGTGCCAACAATGTGCAGCCCACAAGGCACATCTTCCAAACATTCCACCATCTTGCGTTCCTTGGGACAGGTGGAGCAGTCGTCTTCACAACTTATGCAGCATTCGTCACACTTGACCACTTCCTTACCCAGTCTGATGTCTGTTCCCCGGCCGGCCATATTGGTAGCTATGGTGACTGCCCCGGCCTGCCCTGCCTGGGTCACTATCTCGGCCTCCTTCTGATGGTATTTAGCATTGAGTACAGAGTGTTTTACCCCCCGGCGCTTGAGCATTCGGCTCAGCAGTTCAGAGACCTCGACGGAGATTGTTCCTACCAACATCGGGATGTTTTTTTGGTGGAGGCGGACAATCTCGTCAATCATGGCGTTATATTTCTCCCGCTTTGTGCGGTAAATGTAATCCTCATAGTTGAGTCTTCTCACCGGTTTGTTGGTGGGAATGACCACCACATCCAGGCCGTATATCTGATAGAATTCTGTAGCCTCAGTCTCGGCAGTGCCGGTCATTCCGGCAAGTTTATCGTAGAGTCGGAAAAAGTTCTGCAGGGTGATAGTTGCCAGGGTCTGGGTTTCTATCTCGATGTGAACGTTCTCTTTTGCCTCCAATGCCTGGTGCAGGCCGTCGCTGTATCGTCTGCCCGGCATCAGTCGTCCGGTAAACTCGTCAACGATCATCACCCGCCCATCCGAGATCACATATTCTACGTCCTTTTCGAAAAGGCAATATGCTTTCAGAAGCTGAGTGATGTTGTGGATTTTCTCGCTCCTAACGGCGTAATCACGATATAGTTCTTCTTGTTTCAACACCTTCTGTTCCAGAGAGAGGGAAGGGTCATCCTCAATTTTCCCCAGGGCCTCGCTCAGATCGGGCAGGACGAACAGGTCCTGGTGGTTGGGGGAGAGGAACTGGCGCCCCTTCTCAGTGAGATCGGTAATGTGGCTCTTTTCGTCGATGGAGAAGAATAGTTCTTCGTCGATCTCGCCCATCCTTTTGTCCCGCATAAAATCTGCCTCGATTCGCCCGATCAGCTTTTTAATTCCTTCTTCTTGGAGTATCTTCATCAGTCGCTTGTTTTTCGGGGCACCCCGTTGTGCCTGCAATAATTTTATCCCTGCCTCGTATTCCTCTCCGTTTTCCAGGAGTTGTTCCGCTTGAGCGATTAAGCTGTTCCCCAGGGTTATCTGCTGGCGAACCAGTTTCTCTACCTTCGGTTTCATCTCATCATAGCGGTGGAGGGATTCCGAAACAGGTCCGGAGATAATCAAGGGAGTTCTGGCCTCGTCTATCAGCACCGAATCCACTTCATCAACAATGGTGTAATTATGACCCCTCTGAACCATATCCTCCAGGCGTACTGCCATATTGTCTCGGAGGTAATCAAATCCGAATTCGTTATTTGTCCCGTAAGTTATATCGGCCTGGTAGGCGATCTTTCTCCTCTGGCTGTCCATATCGTTCTGGATGCAATCTACAGTGAGTCCCAAAAACTCATAGATCGGCCCCATCCACTCTCGGTCCCTGCGGGCTAAGTAGTCGTTAACTGTGACTAAGTGTACCCCTTTGCCAGTGAGAGCATTGAGATAAAAGGGCATTGTGGCTACCAGGGTTTTTCCCTCTCCGGTGGCCATTTCGGCGATCTTGCCCTGATGGAGAACCACTGCTCCGACCAATTGGACATCGAAAGGGATCATATCCCAGGTGGTTTCTATGCCGCACACTTTCCAGGACTTACCCATTAAGCGACGGCAAGTCTCCTTGACTGCAGCATAGGCTTCCGGCAGGATGTCGTCCAGAGTCTCACCCTCGGCGAGTCTCCGCTTAAACTCGGGTGTCTTAGCCTGTAGCTCTTCGTCAGAAAGCTGGTGATAGTCCTCGTAGAGGCGGTTTATCTCTTCCACGATGGGCTGAATCTTCTTTATTTCTCTCTCGTGCTTGGTGCCGAACACCTTAGTAGCTACTTTACCGAACATACTTATTTATCTCCTTGAAGCAGAAAGGGGAGTGTAGAACAGTCTTTGCGTCCCTGAGATTTATGAATAAGCTGATAAACGTATTCTTAAACGTTGCAGGTTCGTAGTGCTCTGATTCGTAAATTCGGTGACGTATTTTATTGGCTCAATAGAGACTCTTCACGGAGCCTGTCCTGAGCGAGATTCTTCAGTCGCTATCGCTCCTTCAGAATGACAGTAAGTGAAGGATTCAGAGTGACAAACGCTGTCATTCTGAGGCGCAGCCGAAGAATCTCTTACAATCAGGTTACGCCATAATATTTATGAAAACATGTACTAAATTAGGCTTGTAGAGCGAAGCCATATCTACAAATCTACTGATTCGATGGCCTGCTATCGCCTTTTAGCTGCTTTTCGCCCGTTGCTTGAGGGTCGTCTTGTATTTTCTGAGGGCGCTGAGACTTTTGGAGTCCAGGGCTTTGAATATGGGAACCTTCCCGTAAGCTTTTGGACTATCAACTCTTGAGGTTGCTTTAGTCTGTGGCCTGTTCTCAAGAAAATCGAAGTTGTTCAGATGTTTAGCTCCCAATTTCTGAACTGCCTTTCCTAACCTTTCGTCAGCAGTTACTACCCTAACTGAACCATTGCGCATCTTCTGCCTAACTAAGGCTTTTATGGCCGAAGCCGCAGTCTGCTTCTCTCTGGTAAAGAAGACTTTAACTTTGGAGATTTTCCCTGTCTTCTCATAAGTAGATGCAAGGGATGCGTCGAAGACGACACTCACTGCTCTACCGCTGATCTTTCGGTAGCCTTCGAGTTTGCGGATCAGCTCATCTCTGGCCTCCTCTGGCTGATCAGAAGAAACCAGTTTAGAGAACTGCGGCACAGCCAAAAGCATATAATGACCGTCAACTAATATCTCTTCCAACTTACCTACTCCTTTCCTTAAATGTTTGTGTGAGTTAAGTTTACAACTATGCAAGATTACTGCGGTGACTTCAAACCACCTCCAGGGGATGACCGGTCGCCCTACAGGGGAATTGTTGCCGAATCAAATATCACAATCACTGCAGCGAACCGTTCCTCACTTTCGTCTTTTTGTATAGAACTCCTGCAACTTTTTTTCTACATACGAGGGCACAAATTTGCTCACATCTCCACCCAGTCTGGTTATCTCCTTAACCAGACTGGAATTTAGATAGCTGTATTCGTTATTGGTCATAAAGAATACGCTTTCGAAATTGGAGTCCAGACTCCGGTTGGTCAAGGCCATTTGGAACTCATATTCAAAATCGGTCATGGCCCTCAGTCCTCTGATGACAGTGTGGATATTCCGA
>DAOWIT010000125.1 GCA_030640765.1 Candidatus Latescibacterota bacterium
GGCTCTTCACCTGATGGAATTATTTACAAAATCACCCCTGAGGGTGTGGCCTCCACCTTCTCCAACACCGGGCAGAAATATGTCTGGAGCCTTGCCTCAGACGACAAGGGGTATATCTACGCTGGCACTGGTGAGAGGGCGAGAATCTTGAAAATCTCCCCCAAAGGAAAAGTAAAGGAACTCTATGCCTCCACGGACAACCACATTATGTGCGTGGTCTGCACTCCGACTGGATCCGTCTACGCGGGTACCGAAGGCTCAGGGATAGTCTACAAGGTCGATCAGAAAGGCAGAGTGATGGCCCTGTACGATGCCCCGGAAAAAGAGATCCACAGCTTAGTGCTCACTTCGGAAGCAGATCTCTATGTGGGAGCTATGTCGGGAACCGACTCCGACACGCAGTCTCAAAGTCCCAACCAGTTTCAACCCCAGGGCTCTACTCTTTACAAGATTACTACCTCAGGTGCTGTGTGGCCCGTCTGGCACTGTCCAGAACCCCTGCTGCTCTCTTTGTTGAGAGACCAACAAGGGAAGCTGATAGTGGGCACCGGGGAAAAGGGGATAATCTACTCCGTTACCCCGGAGGGGAAATGGACCGTGCTTTTGAAATGCCAGCAATCTCAGCCCCTTTCGCTTTACAAGAACCGCAAGGGCGAGATATTTGTGGGCACAGAGGGCAAACTCTACCGGCTTATGCCTGACTATGCCAAACAGGGAAGCCTCACATCCCAGGAGCGGGATATGACAGTCAGCTCGCGGTGGGGAAAGGTTTGCTGGAGGGCTGAAACCCCAGAAGGAACCAAGATTAGCCTCCAGACCCGATCGGGAAACACCGAGCAGGCAGACAGCACCTGGAGCCAATGGTCAGAGAAACTTCAAGATCCGACCGGGAGCCAGATTACCAGTTTCCCCGGCCGGTTCCTCCAATATCGGGTAAATCTCTCCACCTCAAATCAGTCAGTAACACCAGTGTTGAAGGAGATCTCCATCGCCTCTTTACAGAACAATCTGAAACCGGAGATCAAAGCAGTGAACATAAGTTCTCACCTTATCCCTGTGGAGGGGGGACCGCCAGCACCGGAAGCTGGCCCCCCAACACAGGGCGGCTTTCCGCCAGGACGAAAGTCAGGCCCTCAACAACCGCCAAGAGGGAAACCCCAGAGGGGCCTGTGGCGCATAAGCTGGATTGCCCAGGATCCTAACAACGACAGCTTGGTATACGACCTTTACTTCCGAGGCAGTGAGGAGAAAAACTGGAAACTCCTTAAAGAGGAACTGCGCAGGACCTCCTATGTCTGGAACACCACCTCCTGTCCCGATGGAACACAACTGGTAAAGGTGGTTGCCTCTGATCGACCCAGTAACTCTCCTCGCCTCACCCTCTCAACCGAGAAGGTCAGTAGACCCTTTGTGGTGGACAACACTCCCCCACAGGTCGGGCAATTCAAGATTGAACAGCTTCCAGATGGCCAAATAACTGTAGATGGGGAACTGAAAGACGCCACCAGCCCCTTGAAAAAGGCAGAATACTCCATCGACTCCGGAAAATGGCTGGTTATCTCCCCCGCCGATGACATCTTCGATTCTAAAAAAGAGAGCTTCTCTTTCACCACCAAACCTCTTTCCCCAGGGGAACATACCATAGTAGTCAGGGTGACGGACTTTCAGGACAACATCGGCACTGGCAAAGCAGTGGTAGAGGTGAAGAGTTCCCAATAGTAGTAGCCGAAGTTTCCAAACTTCGCAGTGCTCTCTTAGAGCGAGCTTTGGAAAGCTCGGCTACGAAGTTGAACAACAAGAGACCACTCACCATTCACCAATTAACTCTTTCTTTCCTCTATGCGGGTAGTAGCTCAAAGAGTAAGTCACGCTAAGGTATTGATAGACGGTGAAACAGTCTCCCAGATAGGTCGGGGACTGCTTTTGCTGGTAGGGGTCAAAAACGATGATGCCCCTGCGGATGCGGAATTTCTCGCCCAGAAATGCTTGAACCTCAGGGTATTTGAAGATCAGCAGGGGAAGTTGAACCTTTCAGTTTTAGAGATAAAGGGAGAAATCCTTGCAGTCTCTCAATTCACTCTCTATGGAGACACCCGCAAAGGCAGAAGACCCAGCTTCACCGAGGCGGCATCTCCCCAGGCGGCACAGTCTCTCTACCAAAAATTCGTGGAGTCGTTGCGGAAAAGCGGCCTTCCGGTCAAAACTGGGGCCTTTGGTAAGCACATGCTGGTGGACATCCACAACGACGGACCCGTAACCTTAATTATGGAGAGCCAACCGTCAACCTCAGGAAAGAGAACCAATGGCTAATTTTATCGCTGATTTCCATATCCACTCTAAATACAGTCGGGCCACAAGCAACCAGATGGATATAGAGAATTTGGACAGATACGCCCGACTGAAAGGCATAAGGCTGTTGGGCACAGGGGATTTCACCCATCCCCAGTGGTTGTTCGAACTTAAAAGCAACCTGAAACCCACCGGGGAGGGATTGTTTCAGTATGGCGAAACCTTGTTCATCTTAACTGTCGAAGTTTGCAACAACTTTCACCACAAAGGGGTGGGCAAAAGGATACATAACATACTATTCGCTCCCAGTTTTGAGACAGTTGAGCAGATCAATACAGCCCTGCAGTCCTACGGGGATTTAAGGGTAGATGGCAGACCCAACCTGGCCCTCTCTGCCAGCGATTTAGTGAAACTGGTGCTGGACATCTCGACGGACTGTCTCATCGTCCCCGCCCATGTCTGGACGCCCTGGTTCTCCCTGTTCGGCGCCAATTCAGGCTTTGACCGCATTACAGACTGCTTCGGGGATCAAACAGAAAATATCTACGCCTTAGAGACCGGACTTTCCTCCGATCCTCCCATGAACTGGCGTCTGAGCTGTTTGGATAGATTCACCCTTATCTCTAATTCTGACGCCCACTCCCCGGTTAAGATAGGCAGAGAGGCAAATATCTTCGACGTTCCCTTAGGTTACAGAGAAATCAGCGAAGCGATCAAGACTAAAAATGGCTTTCTAAGCACCATAGAGTTTTTTCCCCAAGAGGGTAAGTACCACTACGATGGGCACCGGAACTGCGATGTGTGCTTGTCACCTAAGGAATCAAAGAAACTCAACAATCGCTGTCCGGTCTGCGGGGCTCCTCTCACCATAGGGGTGATGCACAGAATCGATGAACTGGCCGACAGACCGGAAGGATTCACTCCCCAGAAGCCAGTTCCCTGTAGACATCTGGTTCCTCTCGCAGAGATTATAAGTGAGGCATTAGATGTAGGGGAAAAGACTATAACAGCAAATACCCAATATGATAGATTGGTCCAGCGCTTTGGAAGCGAATTCAATGTCCTCTTAGAAGCTCCCGCAGAGCAGTTAGAAAAACTCGTTCCTGGGAGGATTTATGAGGGCATCCTGAAAGTGAGGAACGGAGAGGTCCAGATTTCTCCAGGTTACGATGGGGTATATGGGAAGGTGAAAATGTTGGAACAGAAGGAGCAGCGACAGACACAAATGAATCTGTTCTGATGGTACAGGGGGGGGGAATTTCTGTTGACTTTTGGCCGCTTGTGCATTATCTTGAATTTCAATTCATTCGCACGAATTTCTTCCCCGTGGACACCGCGTAAAACTTCATTACACCGCGAAGGCAGCCAAATAAAAGGGGAGGTATCCTCCTTTTTTGCTGCGATTTCTGTTATCTCTGTGTTTCTGCGGTGAAGTTTGATAGGAGGTTTTTGGTTATGCCCAAACTAAGCGTAAATGTGGATCATGTGGCTACTCTTCGTCAGGCCAGGAAAGCAAGGGAGCCAGATCCCGTAGCTGCTGCCGTCCTGGTTGAGCTGGCTGGGGCTGATGGTATCACCGTCCATCTGAGAGAGGATCGCAGGCACATAAACGACCGTGACCTGCAGCTGTTGAGGCATACGGTCAAAACGCATCTCAATATGGAGATGGCTGCTACAGAGGAGATGATTAATATCGCCCGAGAGATTATGCCCGATATGGTCACCTTGGTGCCAGAAAAAAGAGAAGAACTCACCACTGAGGGGGGACTGGATGTACTTCAGAAGACAAAGGAGCTGGAGATGGCGATTTCAACTCTTCACAGCAGTGAAATCTTAGTCAGCCTCTTTGTCGACCCTGATCTGAAACAGGTGAGAGAGTCAGCCCGGATCGGTGCCGACTACATCGAGCTTCACAGCGGCGAGTACGCCAACGCCACCGACTTCTCCCAAGAAACAGAACAGTGGGAAAAGATACGGGACATGGCGATGGCCAGCGAAAAGTTAGGCCTGGGAATCAACTCTGGACACGGCCTTACTTACCAGAATGTCTCCCGTATCATTCAGATCAAGCAGATCGAGGAAGTATCTATCGGCCATTCTATAATCGCCAGGGCAGTGCTGGTAGGACTGGAAAGAGCAGTCAGAGAAATGCTCGCCCTGGTGCGCAGATAGGCCTCTTTTTAGACGATAAAGCTGTTTTTTCACCGTAAAGGCGCAAAGGAAGCAAAGGAAAGTCGCGTCTTAAACAATCAAACAATTATATGTTTCGTTTTTCTTTCGCTCTTTGCGTCTCTGCGTTGAAATTTAGGTCTTTTGCGAAAAAGACAATCTTGATTGTCTCGTAAAAAGTCTAAAATCGTGTCACTCCCGCGAAAGCGGGAGCCCATAAGAACTTGAAAAAACTGGATTCCTGCTTTCGCAGGAATGACATTTAAGAGGCTAATTGACTTTTTACGAATGGATCAATCTTCAATACCCAAATCCAAGAAGGGAGAGATCGATGAGGAGAAGCTGGATCTGGAAGGCGGTTCTTATTGTCATTGTGATCATTGCCTCGCTGTGGTCTATTTACCCAACAGTTAAGCTGCACATCCTTTCGGAAAGGGAGAAAACCCATTTACGGCTGGAAGAATCCCGTAAGTTAGAGAAACTGGAGGCCAATGCTATAAAACTGGGCCTCGATCTACAGGGGGGAACACACTTGGTGTTGGAGGCGGATCTTTCTAATGTCCCTCTTGATAAGCGGGACAAAGCGGTAGCAAGCGCTATCAGGGTGATCAGAAACAGGATAGACCAGTTTGGGGTGACAGAGCCAATCATCCAGCAAGCGGCTGGCAACAGAATAATTATTGAGCTGCCAGGGCTCCGGGATATCAGTCGGGCAAAGAAGTTAATCGGCGAAACCGCCCTGCTGGAGTTCAAACTCCTCAGAAGTGCAGATGACCTGTCCCCTGTGCTCAGCAAAATAGACAGATTCCTGGCCCAGACAGACATCACTGCCGAGGAAGAAGAGGCTGTTGAGTTCTTCCGAGACGCCACTAAGACTCGACCGTTCCAGTCGTTACTCGTCAAATATGGTGATTATATCGCTGTTCCAATTGAAAATATTAATAAAGTGAAGGCCATCCTTGCTCAACCTGAAGTGCAGGAATTTATTCCAGCGGACGCTCAGTTTCTCTTGGGACACAAACCGGAAGGACCACCAGAACAGCAGGTTTATCCGCTATACTATGTGAAATCCCAACCGGAGATGACCGGAGCTATGGTAGGGGACGCCCGTGCCAACATCGGCACCGGTCAATATGAAGGGCAGCCTATTGTCGAGCTTTCTACCACCCGTGAAGGAGTGAGACTGTTCTCCCGGGTGACAGGTGCCAATATCGGCAAACGGATGGCCATTGTTCTGGACGGTAAGGTCTACACAGCCCCAGAGATCAGAGATAAGATCCTCAATGGGAACTCCATTATCACCGGCAGCCGCACCTTGGAAGAGGCCAGCGACCTGGCTATTGTGCTCCGAACCGGTGCCCTGCCTGCCCCCTTAAATATCATCGAGGAGCGAACTGTAGGGCCATCACTGGGAAGCGACTCCATCCGAACCGGACTTCGTGCCGGCATTATCGGTTTCCTTATAGTCATCGCCTTTATGATCTTCTACTATGGAACAGCAGGTCTAATCGCCGATTTTGCCCTCGTGTTAAACTTAATAATCATTTTAGGAGTGCTGGCAGGCTTCCACGCTACCCTCACCCTCCCCGGTATGGCCGGACTTATTCTCACCATCGGTATGGCAATAGACGCCAATGTACTCATCTTCGAGAGAATCAGAGAGGAGTTGAGAACGGGCAAAACCATTCGGGTGGCTATCGATAACGGTTACACTCGTGCCTTCAGAACCATCTTAGACGCCAACATAACTACTCTGATTGCCGCCTTGGTGCTTTATTACTTCGGTACCGGCCCCATAAGAGGATTCGCTGTGACCCTCTCCATTGGTATCCTGGCCAGTATGTTCACCGCCATAGTGGTGACAAGAGTCATCTTCGAGTTAATTACTGGGCGCGGGGCCAAAAGATTGAACATCGGGAAATTTGCCCCATTTGTGGGCACAAGATTCAGATTTATCGACAGAAGACGCGCTGTTCTTCTGGGCTCTGGGGTAGCCATCTTGGTGGGACTGTCTTCCTTTGTCCTACACAAAGGACCTAACCTGGGACTGGACTTCACTGGGGGAACCCTGTTGGGTATTCACTTTCGCACCCCTGTCCCTGTAGAAGAGATA
>DAOWIT010000085.1 GCA_030640765.1 Candidatus Latescibacterota bacterium
CATCTAAGGAATAGGCAGAGAGACTGTAGGTACCGGGCAGATCCACTACAGTTACCTCCACCCCCTGGTAGCTGAGCTTTCCCTCTTTTTTCTCTACCGTTACCCCGGGCCAGTTCCCTACATGCTGACGTGAGCCGGTTAGGTTGTTGAATACCGTAGTCTTGCCGGAGTTGGGGTTTCCAGCCAGAGCAACTCTAATTTTCCCCTTCATTCTCCTCGTCCTTCCTGGCAACTCTGAAGAAGATCTTCTTTCTCCATATTGCCCTGCTCAATTCCTGATACAGGAGCTTAAATCCAGCCTGTTCAAAGTGAGCAGGATCCAATGTCCACTCTCCGTGGGCAAATCTCTTCTGTAACCAAATTCGGGCCCGAGAGCCAAACTCGGCAGAGATGTAGTTACCTCCTGGCTTCAGAATCCGGTAGGTCTCCTTCACTGTCTGCAGTTTCTCCTCCACATCCAGGTGATGGAACATTATGTTAGAAAAAACCACATCGAAGCAGTTCGCTTTATAGGGTAGAGAACAACAGTTTCCCAGAATCAGTCTCACCTGACCATAATCCTCAAGGAGTGTCTTTTGACGGGCTATTTCAATCATATTAGGTGACACATCTATGCCAAAGATCCGGTTGGACTTTAACCTCCGGGTTATCGTCATGAGTAATTCCCCTGTGCCGCAGCCTATATCCAGCACCCGCTGGTTGTTAGTGAGATTAGCCAGGTTGAGACACTTCTCCCTGAATCGAGCGTGACTGTCGCCGGCTATTTTCAGCAACAATCCATAAAACGGGGCTACAAGATCCAGAAATCTCGTCGTCTTATGTTTATAAACCCTCTTCATCTCTGATCGCTTTTACCCATATCCTGTGGGCCATGCCAAATCCAAGTCCCAACCGGATTCCCTCTTTAGCAATAATCAAAGGGCCTCTGCCGAAGTTGGAGATTACTTCAATCACTACACCGGGATAAAATCCCATATCGGCCAGTCTTGCGGAGAGACCTCTTCCTGCCCTTATCTCCGCCAGTTCTACTTTCTCTCCCGGATTTACCATGCTGAGCGGTCTCACCTATTCAACCACCTCTACTGTAACGGCAGATGCCTCTTTTCGGCGCAAAGATAGATGGTATCCCTTCACCACTATATCTATAGGATCGCCAAAAGGGGCTGTCTTCTCCACTTTGACCTCTGCACCAGGAACTATGCCCATATCCAGCAGCCTTCTTTTTATACTCGGCTCACCATCTATCTGAAGCACTCTGCCCTTGCTGCCAACCTTCAGGCTGCTTAATTTTGATGACCTGGGAATTGTCCCTTGTTCTGTAACCCTTTCTCGCCCAATACACGGTTCAGGCCTTGAACCTGTCTTGGCATAGTGGTGGAAATTGGAAAGCCACAAAGGTTCCCCCTCTGGACAATCTTCGACAAACTTTATAAATTTCACCATCTTCGCTGCGGTCTTTTTATCGATATAGTGCTCGATTTGACAGGCATCGCCGGCTGCTGTCTTGGAGTCAACACCCAGTATCTCATGGAAGAACTTATAGAGGGTTTTGTGCCGGTCGTATATCTCTGAGGCCACCGCGGCCCCCTGTTGAGTGAGCTGGATATAGCCGTATCTTTCGTGCACAACCAGCTTTTTCTGGGTTAGGGTCTTCATCGCCCCCACCACCGAAGCAGTCTTCACATTTAGGAACTTCGCAATATCCTTTACCCTCACTACCTTTTCCCTGAGATTGGTGACCCAGATTGCCTCTAAGTAATCCTCAAGGCTTGCTGTCAGAGTATCCATACATTCCCCCTTCGCATAGCTTCTCCACTCTTTGTTAGGCCGAGCTAACATTATATGCTCCTCCTATCTCTTTGTCAAGAGAAAAATCACAAAATTCTCCAATTTTTTTCTTGCGTGACAAAATAGTATCTTAAGGCACTGTTTGGCAGCGAGATTTACGAATATGCTCTCAGAGGCAACCATCGTTGAAAACAGATCAGCAGCGGGGGAAACATCTTCAGGCAATTTCCTTAATTGATTGATTCGTAAAAAGTCGAAAAAGAGGTCATTCTGAACCCTTCGCCGCTTGTCATTCTGAGCGCAGCGAAGAATCTCATCCTGCTCAGGGCAGGCTCCGTGAAGAATCTCATAGGTCTATTTATACCAGGCAACTAGAGATTTTTCGACTCCGCTTCGCTCCGCTCAAAATGACAAGAAAAAGACTTTTTACGAAAGGATCTTAATTGTATTGACAAATATTCAGCAGAATACTATATTTGAGAACAAATTCCACGTTTATGGCTTCAGAGTTACAACGTATCAGGCTGTCAGCTTCAGGCAACGCGGCTTCTTTAAAAAGGGGAGGATTTGATGGGAAAGTTCATAAGTGAGAAAGCGGCCATCGGTAAACTCACCACCATCGGTGAACAGACAATCATCTCCGACGATGTCCACCTCGGAGAGGGATGTAGAATAGGCCATTGTGTGGTTATCCACCCGGGGGTGCAAATCGGCAACAATGTGAGGATAGACGACCACGCGGTCATAGGAAAAGAGCCTATGCGGGCGGCAAGAAGCATTATGAAGAAGGAAGACCGACTTCC
>DAOWIT010000019.1 GCA_030640765.1 Candidatus Latescibacterota bacterium
CAGGGCATCCAGTTGCTTTGCCATCTTCAGAGCGGAGAGCATCAGTTGGGGGTTGCCTACTGGATCACCGTCATCGGAGAAGGCAACGGCACCGGCCTCCAGAAGCCGAGACAAATCGGAAAGCTCTTCTCCCCTCCGCTCCTTAGTGATGGCAGCGATAGGATAAACCCTCGTCTTAGCCTCCTGACCTTGGGAGATTATCCATCTTACAAGTTCAGGGCTATCCACAGGAGGCTGGGTGTTGGGCATACAGGCTAAGGCGGTGAACCCTCCGGTGGCGGCGGCTTCACACCCTGACAGGATTGTCTCTTTGGCCTCTCCGCCCGGCTGGCGCAGGTGCACATGCATATCTATCAGCCCGGGAAAAACGACCTTCCCCTCCCCCTCGATCACCTCTATGTCCTCTAAAGTCCGGGGCCTGGGTTCTCCAATCTCGCCTATCTTTCCCGTTTCGATCAGAATATCTGCCACCCGATCCACAAGGTTGGCGGGGTCGATTACCCTGGCTCCCCTGATCAATAGCCTCTTCTTGCCCATCCTGTTATCAACCTATATCCAGAAAATTAAACACTGAAAAACACCGAGAGGCACTGAATATTTTAGTGGATTGTTCCGTGTTGGTGACTGGTGCTCGAGATAAACCAGTCACTACTCACCAATTCTCACTGGTTGTTTCGGTGTTCATTCGGTGTTTCCCAAATTTGGGGTTAACCCAGTAAGACCATCTTTAGAAGCGCCATTCTGGTGTATAAGCCATTTTGGGCTTGGCGGAAATAAGCAGCTCGAGGATCGGCATCTACCTCCGGCCTGATCTCGTCCACTCGGGGCAGGGGGTGCATAATGATAGCATCTTTTCTCATAATATCTAAGATGCTTTTGTCTATTATGTACTGGCCTCTGGCCTTTTCGTAATCCTCTGTCCTATCGCCGAATCGCTCTTTCTGGATGCGAGTTTGGTAGATTACATCCACCTTAGGAGCTACCGCCTTAAGGTCGCTCTCTTCAACGAAGGTGACATTGTGTTCCCTCAGGTAGTCCTTGATGTCCTCTTTCATCTTCACCATTTCTGGGGCCACGAAGTAGATCTTCACATCGTTGTATTTAGCTAAAAGATAACAGAGGGAGCGCACTGTTCGCCCATTGGTCAGGTCTCCCACCATAGCGATGGCCAGCCCCACCAAATGGCCTATCTCCTTCTCTATGGTGTAAAGGTCCAGCAGAGACTGGGTGGGGTGCTGACCTGGGCCGTCGCCAGCGTTGATTATGGGAACACTGGAGACACTGGCTGCCCTTTCGGCGGCACCGCTTTCGTAGTGGCGTAACACAATCACATCGGCGTAGCTGTCCACTATTCGCACAGTATCTTCCAGGGCTTCTCCCTTGGCAGCAGAGGAGAATTCTCTGGCGTTTTCGGTAGTTATCACTTCCCCACCCAGTTTTCGCATAGCCGACTCGAAGGAAAGCCGTGTTCTGGTGGACGGCTCATAAAAAACAGTAGCCATTATCTTGCGCTGCAATATATCAGAACCGCCCTGTTTCACTATCTTCTCCATCTCTTTGGCGGTGGAGAAAACCTCCGCCAGTATGTCCCGGTTGAATTGCTGGGCTCGGATGATGTGAGAGAGTCTCATTTTACCTCCTTTCTCAGATAAGGATTGAACCCTCGATCTTGAATTTTCATGTCAAGTTCTTGCGCTAAAAAAACAAACTATGCTGCGTTAAAATTCGAAATCCGAAGTACGAAACTCGAAACAATATCGAAATTTGATATTCGAATTTCGGATTTTCTTACCGACCCCGTAGGGACAGAACATTGTTCTGTCCCTACTTCGTCCCTCGTCGATCTGTGGCGGAGTTTCGCTATCTCAAAGTGCCCGGGCAAGAAACCCTCTGTCCGGATAATTCTGTCTTCCGTGTGCGGTTAAGCTGAGGGCGGCGGCTTTGTTCGCCAGGAAGGCACAGACCTCCAGGGGTTTTTCTAATAATAGTCCAGCCAAAAATCCGGCGTCAAATACATCTCCAGCCCCTGTCTTGTCCACCACCTCTGTTTGTTCTGCCGGGGTCTGAATTTCTTGTTCTGCAGAAAGCACATAGGAACCTCGTTCTGCCAACTTACACACTATCACTTCTGGACCGTATTCCAATAGCTTTCGACAGCCGGCTTTGTAGTGCTCGCCGGTCAAAAGCTCGACCTCCTTTCGGGTCAGAAAAACCACGAAACTGCGCTTCAGAAACGGCAAGAGCTGCTTGAGACCCCTTCGGGCATAAAATTCCCCTGGATCGAAACTGACCTTCAATCCAGGGGGAATATCTTCAACCACCCTCCGTTGAACACAAAAGGGAGTATCTCCGGCAAAAGAACTTAGGTGAAGAAAGCGGGTGTTAGCGATGTATTTCATATCCACTTCGCCATAAGCCAAGTAGTCATTGCTGTGGGGAAAGATCAACAGTGCCCTTTCACCGCTTTCGCTCAATAAGGAGATACACACGCCTGTTTGTTTCCCGTTTCGAACCTTACTGGTGTCAACTCCTTTCAAACTTTTGAGAAGAAAACTCCCCTCAGGATCATTACCTATTTTCCCCACATATCCAGTATCAAAACCCATTCGGGAAAGGGCAAGTATAGTATTAGCAGCAGAGCCACCACCGCTTTTATCCTCAAGTTTACCTACTTTCCTGACTAATTGCAGAATAGACTCAAGTTGCTCAGTCTCTCCCAGAACTTCAATCCCAGGTTGGATATTTCCTGGGAACAAATCCTCTGGTACTCGGTAGATTAAGTCGAGATTTAACGCCCCTAAGCCTACAACATCTTTCATCCCCACTCCGCAATTAGAGGAGCCACAAATCAATCAGGACGCAGATTTTCGCCGATAACCGCAGAAAATAATATCTGTAATCTTGATAATCTGCGCTTATCTGCGTCCAATAAATGGAAATTCCTATGCTGTCAAGTTAGCAGTACAGAGAATATCGAGGGCAGAAGCCCTCTCCCAC
>DAOWIT010000107.1 GCA_030640765.1 Candidatus Latescibacterota bacterium
ACTTTGGAGAGGAAAAACGACCCCGCAATAAATTGCGGGGCTAAATATGAGATTGCTTCGCTGCGCTCGCAATGACGAGATTCTTCGCTGCGCTCAGAATGACAGGCGGCGAAGGGATCGGTATGACAACTTTGCTACTTTTTACGAGGCAATCAATCTTGTTTCTTTCGCAAAAAGTCCGAAATGCTCCCTCTCCCTATAAGGGAGAGGGCTGGGGTGAGGGTGGAAGTCTTGATATTTCAAGTGGTTTTTCTCCCCTTTCCCTTTGTCCCCTCCCCACAGGGGAGGGAAAATGTGACTTTTTACGAATGGATCAATCTTTAGCACTTTGGCTGTGGAGCAGATAGGCACGGATAAACTCGTCTATCTCCCCGTCCATAACTGCCTGTACATTCCCTGTCTGGGCGCCTGTGCGGTGGTCTTTCACCAGATTGTAGGGGTGCATAACATAGGAGCGGATCTGGCTGCCCCACTCAATGCTCTTCTTTTTGCTTTCTATCTCCTTAAATCTCTTCTCCTCCTCTTCTTCTTTGTGACGTTGGTACAGCTGAGCAGTTAGCACCCGCATGGCATTCTCTCGGTTTTGGTGCTGAGATCTCTCCGACTGACACTGAACAGTAATCCCGGTGGGTAGGTGGATAATTCTCACCGCCGAGCTCACCTTGTTCACATTTTGTCCGCCCGGCCCGCTGGCACGGAAGGTTTCCATCCTTAGGTCTGCCTCGTTTATTTCCACTTCAAATTTCTCATCTACTTGAGAATAGACGAAGACTGAGGCGAAAGAGGTATGCCGTCGGCTCTGGGAGTCGAAGGGGGAAATTCTCACCAGCCGATGCACTCCAACTTCAGTTTTGAGGTAACCATAGGCATATTCACCCCTGACATCAACGGTGACCGATTTGATTCCCGCTTCGTCACCGGGCTGAAAGTCTAAGACATCAGATTGGAAATCTTGGCGTTCCATCCATCTGACGTACATCCGGAGCAGCATCTGAGTCCAGTCCATCGATTCAGTACCGCCAGCCCCAGAGTGGATGGTAAGAATGGCATCCCGGCGGTCGTCTTCTCCGCCCAGGATATTCCTGAACTCAAGCTCCTCTATCTTTTTCTCTAAAGGACCCAGTGCCTGGCCTACTTCGGCGAAGGTGTCAGAGTCATCCTCCTCTTGGGCTAATTGGAGCAATGTGGCCAGATCTTCCCTCTCCTGTTCCAATTGTTTCCAGGCAGAGACCCATTTTCTCTGGCGATTCAACTCCTCAAGAAGCTCTTTGGCTGCCTTTTCATCGCTCCAGAAATCTGGCTCGGCTGTCTTTTGCTCTAACTCTGCTATCTGTGTCTCTTTTGTAGTCAGGTTAAAGACAGTCTCGTAGTTCGACTAACTTTTGCTTGCAGTATTGCAGTCTTGTTTCCAGCTCGGTTGACATTTTCTCTGCCTCCTTATTAAGAATGACTGAATTAAATTAGGACGCAGATTTTCGCCGATACCCGCAGAAAATAATATTTATAATCTTGACAATCTGCGTTTATCTGCGTCCAATAAATGGAAATTCCTATGCTATCAAGTTAACCAACGTTATGGGCTGATCTTAACCATAATCTTGAAGATCAAGCCGCACAGTCCCGCGGCCACGGGAAGGGTGAGAAGCCAGGAGAGGATTATATTCCGGATAACCCGCAAGTTAAGTGCTGCCATCCCTCGGGCAAAGCCCACTCCCATCACTGTGCCCACGGAGACATGGGTAGTGGAGACAGGTAATCCCAAACAGGAACAGAGCAACACGGTGGTAGCGGCAGAGAACTCGGCGGCAAACCCTCGAGTAGGAGTGATCTCGGTGATGCGTTTGCCTATGGTCTCCATCACCCGGCGCCCCCAGGTGGCGATGCCAATCACTAAGCCAACCCCACCTATAGCCAGCATCCAGATCGGGACGGTTGTCTTCATGTCCACCGTGTGGGTGGCAATTATAGAGAATACCGCCGCCACTGGCCCCACCACGTTGGCCACATCATTGGATCCATGGGCAAAGGCTTCGTAAGAAGCACTCATCACCTGCAGGGGCTTGGAAAGCTCCTCTACCTCCTCCGTCTGCACTGAGCTTTTAGGCGTGTATCTCCGCAAAAAAAGGTAACCTCCCAGACCAAATACGCCAGCCACTGCCAAGGCAATCCCCAGAATCGTAAGCAGAGGTAATTTCAGCTGTAGATTGCGCATCCCTGTGTGGATCACCGCCAGGGTGAGAATCACACCGGTCAGGCCAACAAATATCGGGCCTATCTTCTTAAAAGAGAGCAGCGGTGCCTCGGTAGCCAAGACTTTATATCTGATTATATTGAAAATAACAAAGGAGATGAGAGCTCCCAACAGGGGAGAGATCATCCAACCCAAGACAATGGAGAGGATCACTGACCATTTGATCCCGGTGATGCCGACGGTTATCAGGCCAAAACCCACTATGGCGCCTACAATACTGTGGGTAGTGGAGACAGGCATCCGCAGATAAGTAGCCAGAGTAATCCACATCGCGGCCGCTAACAGGGCAGATATCATCCCGTAGACCAACAGCGAAGGGTTATCAGCAAAGAAGTTAGGGTTGATTATCCCCTTACGAATAGTGTTAACTACCCGTGCCCCAACCAGGACTGCACCCAGAAAGTTGAATACTCCAGCAATTATCACCGCCTGTCTGAAGCTGAGCGACTCTGCTGCCACCGAAGTGCCCATAGAGTTGGCGACATCATTGCTGCCAATGCTCCAGGCGATGTACAAACTTGCGACTATAGCAATAATCAGTAGCGTCATATCTGGCGCCAATCTTCCCAGGGTTAACGGGCTATAATCCTTCGCAGCCGGTCATCGGCGTTCTCACAGGCGTCTGCTATCTGGCCCAGGGTTAGCAGCACATGGGTAAGGAAATTTATGGTGATGGGATCTAACTCCTTCTCGTGAAGGTATATTTTCTTCGCCAAGGCAAATTGCAATTTATCCGACTCCCATTCCTTCTTATCTACTTGCTTGATTAGCCGATGGATCTTCTCCTCTTCGCCTTTCAGAAAGGCTGTCTTCAGCAGATCCTTTAACTCCTGGATCGACAACTTGTAAGCCTCTACCACCTCCTTGAGTTTCTCCATCAGGTTACGAAAATCCTGCTTCAGATATTCCGGCACCTCGGTGGGACGCAAGGCCAGAATAGTAACCGCATCCTGGCAGAAGTCGGCAATCTGATCCTGTTCTCGCAGGAGGGCCAGTATGTCCCCCCGGTCTACAGGCATAAAAAGACTCTTTGGCAGATGCTCTCGCAGGGAGTTCTTTACCTCGTCTGCCTGATACTCTAACTGGGATACCTCCTCCATCTCGTGGTCGAAATCCATTTTGTCGCCTTCTTCTATCCATCGGTTTACTACTATAACGAACCTGTTGAAACAGGTCTCTACCGCCAGAAAGTGCTCCAGAAGGGATTCAAACGGCGAATGGCGGAAAAGAGAGATTGGTATTCTCATAACAATTCTGCCTCCTTGTTCACATTGATTGCTGGAACCAGTGTATCGTTCTGTTTAATCCCTCGGCAATACTCACCTTAGGCTCCCATCCCAACAGTCTCTTGGCCTTACTTATGTCCGGCTGTCTTACCTTCGGATCATCTTCTGGAAGGGGGTTGAAAACTATTTTGCTATTGCTATTGGTGAGTCGCAGGATGGTCTTTGCCATCTCTGACACGGTCATCTCCTGGGGATTTCCCAGATTCACCGGGGTGTGGATATCGGAGAGCATCAAGCAATATATGCCCTCGATTAAGTCGGTTATGTACCCGAAACTTCTGGTCTGGGAGCCATCGCCAAATATGGTAATATCCTGGCCGGCTAATGCCTGACAGATGAATGTGGGCACTGCCCGGCCATCGTTTTTTCGCATTCGAGGCCCAAATGTATTAAAGATGCGGGCGATTCTGGTATCCACCCCGTGATAACGATGGTAGGCCATAGTGATCGCCTCGGCATAGCGCTTGGCCTCGTCGTAAACCCCCCGAGGACCAACCGGATTGACATTCCCCCAGTAGTCTTCACTCTGGGGGTGAACTTGAGGGTCCCCGTAGCATTCGGAAGTGGAGGCCAACAAAAAGGCAGCCTTCTTCTCCTTAGCCAATCCCAAGGTCTTGTGCGTTCCCATCGCCCCCACTTTCAGTGTCTGAATGGGCAACTGTTGGTAGTCAATGGGGCTGGCTGGACTGGCAAAGTGAAGCACAAAGTCCAACTGGCCAGCCACATAGACATAGTTGGTAACATCGTAGCGGATGAACTCAAATCCTTCGATTCCGAAAAGATGGGCGATGTTATCCGCATTCCCCGTCACCAGGTTATCCATACAGATAACCTGATGGTCTTCATTCAGTAAGAACTCACATAGATGTGAACCTATAAATCCAGCGCCACCGGTGATCAGAACTCTCATCGTTCCTATCCCAATGTTTTTGTTCTATAAATTATAAGGTTACAATGAGTTGCAATGTTACCTTTGAAACGTTACACTACCTCGTTGGGGAACAGAAGAATCTTCCTTGAATCTCTGTTCCTCACCAACTCAAGGGCTTGTTTAATTTCACTTAGAGCCAATTTATGGGAAATCACTGCTTCAACATTCATCCTGCCTTTTTTAACCAAGTCAATTGCTGGCAGAAAGTTGGCCAGCAGGCTGAAGGTGCCAAATATCTTCAGCTCTCGGCGATAGACATCGAAGGGATCCAGGTTGATCTGAGTCCCCTGGGGACAAACACCAAAGTAGAGGACTCTACCTCCATCCTTGACATACTTAGGTAGTGCCTCCACTACCTGAGGAATACCGGTGGCATCGATGACCAGGTCGAATTTACCCCTTTCCGCTACCTGTTTAGGCAATGCTGGGCTGTTGCAGAAGGTTTCGTCCACGCCCAGGCTTTGGGCAAAATCCAGTTTCTCCTGAAATAAATCCACCGCCGCCAATGTGGAGGCCCCTTTCATCTTGCATGCCTGAGCCAACAACAGACCAATAGGCCCTGCTCCAAAAATCAGGACTTCTTCACCCGGATCTACTCCCACTATCTCCACCCCGTGGAGGACGCAGGCTAAAGGTTCTATCAGCGCCCCTTGCTCGTAAGAAAGCCCACCAATAGAGTAGACATTTTCCTCCTTAACCACCACTTTCTGGGCAAATCCGCCGGGCAGACTAACCCCGTATGCCTTGAACTGACGGCAGAGATGCTCCTTATGACTCTTGCAGAAGGGACATCTTCTGCAGGGCACGGTAGGGTCTACCGTAACATGGTCGCCCACAGAGACAGTGGTAACCTCCGGTCCTATCTCGATCACCTCTCCCGCAAATTCGTGCCCTGGAATCAGAGGCAAGGAGGCAGGAAATTCTCCTTGGTAGATGTGAAGATCAGTACCACACAATCCCGCTGCCTTAACGGCGATGGCGACCTCTTGAGGGCCAACAGATGGGTCTTCTACCTGGGTAAATTCTGCCTTCCCAGGGGATTTAATCACAACCGCCTCCATTGAAGTCTCCTTGCAAAGCAGATTAAATATTCTCCCGCATACAAGCTAAGAGCGAATAGACTTAAGGGAAATAGCGCTTAATCTGGGACTGGACTCTTGCTCCTATGCACTACCAGCCGGAATTAATAATATAATTGTCGCCTTAGGTTAAGTCAATATAAATCTCTTAATCTCTAAACCTGCTTATTATTCAGTATTTTCCCTTGCAGATTCAAACCAGAAGTAGTATTTTATACCGATAGGAAATATTCACAAAGAGATCCATTTTGGAGAAGGAAATGCTTCTTAAGGTGCTCTCGATAATGATTGTTTTTTTTACGGTTGGCTACGCTACTGCGCTGCTGGTGACTCTACTGGGGCTGTTTCGCCTATCAGCAACTCCCAGACAGAAAGACCCCACCTTTTCTGTCTCCATTGTTATTCCAGTGAGAAATGAGGAACAGAATATCGGCAGATGCCTGGATTCACTTGTAAAACAGGATTACCCCAGAAAACTCTTGGAGATCATCGTAGTTGATGACCACTCCAGCGACCGCACTGCCGAGGTAGTTAATTCTCACCTGGGAGAGAATGTTCAGCTGTTAAGTGCCAAAGAATCCTCCACTAAGGGCAAGAAGGCAGCAATAGAGATGGGCATAAGACACAGCCGGGGCGAACTTATTTTCACCACCGATGGCGATTGCGTCGTGCCTTTCACCTGGATCAAGGGGATGGTTAGCTATTTCTCTCCCGCCGTGGGGATGGTTGCAGGGCGCACAGAGTTCTCTCGAACAGACGAGCATTCTCTGTTCCATAGATTACAGTCTCTGGAGTTCCTTGGTATTGTGGCCGCAGGGGCCGGGGCAATAGGCGCGGGAATCCCTGTCACCTGCAGTGGGAGTAACCTTGCTTACCGCAGAGAGGCATTCGAACAAACAGGAGGATTCGGGAAAGGAAAACGGTTGGTTTCCGGCGATGACGACATTTTGATGCAAGCTATCTATAAGAAAACGCCTTGGAAGGTTACTTTTGCTACCGTACCGGAAACTTTTGTGCAGACTCAACCGGCCGATAACATTGGTCTCTTCCTCCAGCAACGAGCACGTTGGGCATCAAAATGTGCCCACTATCCCCGAAAATGGCTGGTTGCGTTATTAGCAGTGATCTTTTTCTACTTCTGCTTGATGCTCTTTTCTCTTCCCTTTTCTATCCATCGCTTCTCCCAGTTCCCCGTCCCACTTATCTGTTTCTCACTGAAAGCAGCGGTGGATCTGACCGTTGTCTGGACTGGGTGCATTCTGTTTCGTCGCCTGGCCCTTCTTCCTTTTTTCCCGCTGGCCGAAATTTTCCATATCCCATACATTGTGTTGGTTTCAATCCTGGGGTTCTTCGGCAGGTTCAGTTGGAAGCAAAGAGAGGGAAAATGGACCAATCAAATAGGAAACCGCAAAGATCGTGGAGTTTCAGAAACCTGTAGGTTGGGTTGAGGAACGTAACCCAACCTACAAAACT
>DAOWIT010000111.1 GCA_030640765.1 Candidatus Latescibacterota bacterium
CACTGACCCAGTGGGAAGATATCACTATCCGGTCTCTTTATTTCAAAGGGCACAAAAAGGGAGGTGAGCGAGCGGCAAGACACGCCCGGGAGGCACTTGCATATTTCAGCCAGAAATACGGCAAATACCCTTACTCTACCTTAACTGTTTGTGAGAGCTATATCGGGGGAATAGCGATGGAATATCCCACCCTGATTATGTTACCCCCTGTCTTATCCTACCAACTTCCTTCTTTTTTAACCATAGTGGAGGCGGTAACTGCCCATGAGATTGCCCACCAGTGGTGGTACGCAGCAGTGGGAAACAACGAGCTGGAAGAGGCCTGGTTAGATGAAGGATTTGCTACCTATTCGGAAATGTGTTACATAGAGGATAAATATGGGAAAGATAACAGTTTTATTAATCTGCCCCGGAGCCTTAGCTTTCTCAAAATATTCCACCTCGATGACTGGCGTAGCAGCTTTTACAAAAGTTGGATTACCCTTTCACTGGAAGGACGAGAACAGGAACTGCTTCGCCCCGCATATGAATTTGAATATTTAGATGTCTACAGCCGAACTATCAACCACAAAGGGGCGGTAGTGCTTGCTGTGCTTGAAAACTTAGTGGGGGAAGAGGTGTTCGGTGAGATTATGCGCACTTATTTTGAGAGTTATAAGTTTAAGAACGCCACTACCGAAGATTTCCAGGCTGTAGTTGAAGAGGTTAGCCAAACGGATTTAGATTGGTTCTTCCAGCAGATGCTTCATACCACCCGACGCTGTGATTTTGTGCTGGAAAGGGTGAAAGTCCGCAAGACTTCGGGAAAGGGGTATCTGACCGAGGCAGTGATAAAGCAAGCAGGGGATGCTGAACAGATGCCGGTGGAGGTGGTGGCAAAACTAAAAGGCGGAGGGGAACTGGTTAAACGATGGGATGGCAGTGAAAAATGGGGAGTAGTAACATTTGAGACCCCGAATCCCGTCAAAGAGATCCTTATCGATCCCAGCAATTGGACCCTCGATGTCAACCGTCTCAATAACCGACGCTTTCCCAAAGTTGCCTTTCATCCGCTGTTCAGCTTTCCCTACACAGATAGGTACATGGTGACCTACTACCCTAAGATCGGCTATACTAACACCGATGGTTGGTTGGGTGGCGTGGGTAGCAGAATAGAGGATCCTTTCGGTCACAGAGTGAGTCTTTCTGCTGCTTACATCTTCAAAAAGGGCCGGATAGTCTACGATACTGGATTCTTTTCTCCGATCTACAAGTGGGGCAATCGTCTTTCTTATTTTGAGTTCAAAGTGGCCGATGATAGACACGTTCGCAGCCAGAGGGTCACACTGGCTCCAGTACTGGTGGATTACAACAGCTACCGGCGGCACTTTTTTGCCCTTGAGGCCGAACATGAAGAGAATTACAATGTAAACAAGGAAGACTACGATCCGGGAGTAATCACCGCCGTAGCTTTTTCGTACCGTTTGACGACTAACAGAAGCGCCCTTCGGCAGAATGGCGGACAATACCAAGTGCGTTACGAACACAGTCTGCCCGATGGAGACTATATTTACGATAAATATTACCTTGAGGTATGTCGATATTTGAGATTGGGTTGGATGGCCACACTAAGGGGCAGGATCTTTGCTGGCTGGCAGACGGGAGACAGTCCCAGGCAAAGGAAGTTCGCACTTTGGCGAGAAGGCGATATGCATGCTTTCGATCACCGGGTACTGGATATCGGGGACTGCATTGGCGGAACCAACACAATCCTGGAGTTTCCTCTGCGCAAAAGCGTTGAGTTTTTCTCCATACCTCTTGTCCCCACTGTTAGCCTTTTTCTTAACACCGGCATGATCTGGGATTCTTCTGAGATTAGGAGTTGGACCAGGATACGAGAAAGTGGCCTGAAAAACTGGCGGGCAGAGATGGGGGCCGGATTTTCCCTTGAATGTGTCGCCTTTGCTGGTCTGGCTCTGCGACTACAACTTCCATTTTTGACCAACACTGAAAGGAGATCCCGAGGATTGAGGCTTAGAATTGGCTCGGCCTTCTGAGCAAGATTCGGGAAAACAGGGAATAAACACCGAAACAACCAACTTGATGGTATAGAATTTCCATTTTGGACGCAGATGAGCGCAGATTGTCAAGATTATCTATATTACTTTCTGCGGGTATCGGCGAAAATCTGCGTGCCGATTAAAGAGGGGGAACAATGTTGAACAAAAGGTTAACTCTTATCTTGGTGGTAGTGGTGGGGCTTTCAATATTTGCCCCATTCCATTCCTGTCAGGCATCGCAAGCCAATATTTATGTTCAGCTTCAAACCTTGATTGATGTATTAGGTCGCATCAGAAGTGACTATGTGGAAGATATTGATCAATCTGAACTTATTGATGGAGCTATAAATGGGGTTTTGCGCCGACTCGATCCTCACTGTTACTATTTGAAGGCCAAGGAGCTTTCAGATATGGCGGAGAGGTTGCGGGGCGATTTCGAGGGAATTGGGATTATGTTCGACATCAGAGACGGTGTACTCACAGTGATTGCTCCTATTGAAGGGTCGCCTTCCGACAGACTTGGCATAAAGGCAGGTGATAAGATCGTCAGGATTGAGGAAAAATCTGCCCTGGGCATCACCACTCAGGAGGTTCACCAGAAGCTACGGGGGGCCAGAGGGACAAAGGTGAATGTTTCGGTGAGAAGAGAAGGGGAAGAGGAACTGCTTGAGTTCACGATTATCAGAGATAAAATCCCTATTTACAGCATTCCGGCATCGTTTATGTTCACTCCTGAGATAGGTTACATTCGGATTGCCAGATTTTCTCAGAGGACGAACGAAGAGTTGGAAAAGGCATTGTGTCAGTTGGAAACCCAGGGGATGAAGAAACTCATCCTTGATCTTCGCTGGAATGGCGGGGGACCGCTCTTGCAGGCGGTTAAGGTAGCAAATAAGTTTATTAAAACTGGAAAGATCTGTTATACCCAAGGCAGAACACCTGCTTCTACCCAGGAGTATTATGTTACCCAACAGGGCACCCATCC
>DAOWIT010000124.1 GCA_030640765.1 Candidatus Latescibacterota bacterium
AATACCGAGGATATGAGAGTTTTTCTCCTCAAACACTAACAGCCGGGAATACCCGCTGTTCGTCACGGTGGAGACTGCCTGGTTCACAGAGGAGTCAGCGCCGAGAGAGACAACCGACTGCAGGGGGATCATAATATTTCTAACCGGAGTGTGTCCGAAGTCAAATGTCCGGTAGATCATCTTCGCCTTCTGGGGAGTCACAATCCCATCCCTCTGACCTTCTTTAATCAACATCTGAAGTTCTTCTCTGCCGAGAGGAAGACCGCCCTCATAGTGGGTTTTCTTCGTTAATTTAAGCAGCATAGTGGCTGGCCATGAGCTGATAAAGATCACCGGCGCCAGGACAGTGGAAAAACCCTTGAGGATATCTGCGAACCAAAGCACTAAGATATCTGCCCGATGATAGCAGAAGGCTTTGGGAAGAATATCTCCGAAGACTAATATAATTGGCACCATAATGAGCGTGTTTAAAAGCACTACCTGTTGGCGGTAGCCGAAATAAATAATCAGATAGGCGGCCAGTGATGAGGCGGCAATATTCCCTATATTTGTCCCAACCAGCGTGGTAGCCAGCATCTTCTCAGGAGTCTCTAATAGCCGCTGGATAGCCCTTGCCTTTTTATTGCCTGATTCAACTGAGTGACGAATTCTTATCCGGCTGCAGGAAACCAGCGCAGTCTCCATCCCGGAGAAAAAGGCGCTGAGCAGCACAAATAAAGCAATTAGTAGAACAATCCCGATCATTCTTTAATCCTCTTTATCTCCAACTCTACAATTCGGTTCCTTTGGGCCTCAGTTACTTTGACCTGAAGCTGATCAATACGAAATGATTCTCCCTTTTGGGGAATTCTGCCGGTTCTGCTGATAACAAATCCACCCACAGTCTCTACGTCCTCGGCATCAATAGCAGTCCCGAATAGCTGGTTGAACCTCTCTATTTCCATTCGGGCAGAGACTTTTATTGTGTAACGATCTATGAATTCATAGCTCTCTCTTCGAGTGGGTTGGCCTACAACTCTACCCACCACCTCTTCTAACAGATCGTCTAAGGTGACCACTCCAGCTAAGGCCCCGTATTCGTCCACTACAACAAAGAGGTGTTTCTTTTGACCTTGGAACTCGGTCAGGAGTTGGTTTAACCTCTTAGTTTCAGGGACAAAATCGACCTTTCGGACCGGCAGAGGGCCTTTTTGTTTTTGACCCTGATAGGTCAGCAGATCCTTAGCATAGACTATTCCCACGATATTCTCTGTTGAATCCCGATACACAGGAACTCTGGAGTAGCGTCTCTCTTTTACTAACCGGCAGGCCTCCGACAGGGGGATGTTCTCAGCTAAGCTGAAAACCTCAATTCTGGGGGTCATAATCTCTTTCACTGTCGTCTGGTCGAGTTCAAGGATGTGGGTGATGGTCTCTTTCTCAAACCCTGCTACTACTCCGTTGCTATGTCCCAGAGTTATCATCGTCTTTAATTCATCCTCAGTGAGCCTGGCAATCTTCCGTTCTTCAGGATAGATAAGACTCGTCAGTGCCCTCAAGGCTTCCCGCACTGGGAATATAGCTATTGAAAACAGATAAAGAGGCAAAGCTGCTTTTTTTGCCACTTTCTCTGGATTGTGCACCGCTATACTTTTGGGGGCTATCTCTCCTAAGGAGAGAACTAACAAGGTCATCAAGACAGTAGAAACCCAGACACCGTTTCCTCCCAGCAGGGATATAAGCATACTGGTAGCTAAACTGGCGGCAAGCACATTTACCAGCATATTACCTACCAACACAGAGGTGAGAAGTCGGCGAGGATGTTGAAGCTGAGATACCACAAGCTTGGCCTCTGATGACTTCTCCTGTTTTATTTTCCCCAACTGGAGTCTGCTTAAGGAGAAAAAGGCGGTCTCCGTTGAGGAGAAGAACGCTGAGAGAACCAGAAGCACCAACAGTAAAATCAGTTGTAGAGGTAAATCCATATCTCCTCGTTCACCTTGCCGGGTTAAGGATTGATGGAATGAATGTCAAATACCAAAAGAAAGACTTTGACATTTAGTCATTTGGATTTTATTTGGCATTTGAGCTTTGGACTTTGTCATTATAGAGTCAATATCCTAATTTAATGACATAGGAATTTCCGTTTAGTGGACGCAGATAAACGCAGATTGTCAAGATTATAAATATTATTTTCTGCGGT
>DAOWIT010000127.1 GCA_030640765.1 Candidatus Latescibacterota bacterium
CGCATCAGGCCGGACTATGCCGAGGGCCACAACAACCTAGGGATTGCCCTCGCCCAGCAAGATAGACTCCAGGAGGCCATAGACCACTTTCAGCAAGCCCTGCGCATCAAATCGGACTATGCCGAGGCGCACAACAACCTGGGAATCGTCCTTGCGCAACAGAACAGGCCCAAGGAAGCCGTAGACCACTTTCAGCAAGCCCTGCGCATGAAGCCGGACTATGCCGAGGCTCGGGACAACTTGCGTATGGTGCTAAGAGGGCAGCGTCGGTCTGACGAGTTACGATAAAGACGAGAAAGGGGAATCCGCTCGCTGAACCACCTTAGCGTAATTCTCAACCTATACTGGCTAATAGCCACCTTGGCCGGATCTGCACAATGGGGCTGAGGTCGTGCAGTTGGCTGAATGTCTCTACGAGGCGGCAGGGTAGAGGTAGGCCGTTTCGATGACATTTCCGCAAACTTGCCAAAGGGCTTTCTCTTCTGAATAACGGACGAACCGTGCGATTCATCGGACGGGATATTTTTTCAATCAAACTAAAGGAACTTCAGGTTCTCCTCATAGCAGGCTATCTGGTTGGAGTATTTGTCACGGAGCTGAGTGACAAATTTTTCAAATAGATTCTCCATCTCCTCTCTCTTCTCCATCCTGAGCCTTACTAGTACATTCCTTAGGACCTCGGGGGCGTCCAAGGGTTTCCGCCCGGCCTTTTTCTTCTCCAGAACTCTGAAGACATTGTATCCGGTGTATTGTTTTCCTCTTCTTCTCTCAAATGACACTTTAATAGGGCCCTTAAGTTCTCCAACCTTTGCCCTTGCAGCCTCTTCGACATATACTCTTCCCAGTCTCTCTTTGCTCTTTTCGGAAACATAGAAGTCATACAAAACATAGCTTTTAAACTTCTGGGAAAAGAGAGGATAGTTTTGGGCTACTTGCTCCATATCGGCACCTTTTTTGACCTGGTTGAAGAGCTCTTGGGCGTCTGCTCTGGAGTCCAGCAGGGTTGACTGGACGGTGATCCTCTCCGGCTCAGAATAGTCATCGAGATGTTCCTGGTAGTATTCTCTGATCGCCTCGGGGGTGATCACTTTTTTATCTATCTCCTGACGTTTCAACTCCTCCACCATCAGCTTCTTCCTCTTTTGGGCCAGATAGGAGAGTACCTGTTCTGACTGATCTATTCCTGCTTTGTGCAAAGCCTCAGGCAGCAGTACCGAATTGGTGACAGTTTTCTCGGCGAACCTTGCCACCCGGGCGCTGTCACAAGGATCTGGGCGTCGCCTCGGCCTAAGGCTTTCCAACCATATCAGGTAATCGCCAAGGGCGATCCTTCCGTCCCTATAGCTGAACAGGGTCTTGGCCTGATCCTGGGTTGAAAGCTGAGGCAGATTGTCTATTGAATCTTTACTCCTCTCCAAGAGCAAAGCCAGGCCTTGCTCATCTATCTTTAAGTTGGACTTATTCTTGAGCGCCTCCATATACTCTCTCTCTTTTTCCTTGAGCCTTTTCCCTCTCAGTTTTTTTTCAATCATCGGCTTTTGTTTCTCAAACCCGACCGGCCGACGGTCGAGGACTCTGAAGATATGCCATGCCCCCTTGCTTTGGAAGGGCTCTGATATCTCCCCTGGTTTCATTGAGAAGATTTTCCTGGCAGTGGGACCAGATACCGTGCCTTCTTCCCAATATCCCAGATCACCACCCTTCTGGGCACTTGCCGTGTCCAGCGATCTTTCCCTGGCCAGCTTGCCGAAATCGGCCCCCGCCTTGAGCGAATCCAGTATTTCCTCTGCCTCCTCACGGGTCCATACCATAATGTGGCTGGCCTTGGTCTCAGCCCTTGAGTGCAATCCGCTCTGATGGTAGTATCGGCGCATCTCCTTCTCAGAGACATTTATCCCTTTGGAAAGCCTCGCTCGAAATTCCTCAAGCATCTTCTCCCTCTTCGGATTTTCCAACTCCCGAACTATCCTTGAGTTTCTGTCTAAGTTCCTGCTCTCAGCCTCCAATACCAGAAGCTCTTTGTCGATCAGAGTCCACAGGAGCTCTTTTGAGGGGCCCTGAAGAGAAGGAAGCTTAGCCGAGGCCCCCTCCATATCTTTAAGTGTTATCTTCTTCCCAGCCACCTTGGCTACAATCAGGTCGCCTTTGCTCCCACATCCGATAAATGAGAGAGAGCATAAGATCAAGAACGTAAAGATCAGATTTCTACCCATTGTCCTCCTCCAGATTTATCAAAAGGTCGCTATTACTAGTTAGACAAAAACATCTTCCTTATTTCAAGATACTAACCTCGTATTCCGAGGATGGGATTTAATATTTTAGTATACCATGATACTAAGTATAAAGTCGATTGTCAATACCAAAATTTGACTTACTACGGGATCTCTTTAAGGAAGTGACTATTTTACTTGACAAATCTAACAACTGTTTTATGTTTTGAGCATAATAATGCATTTGAAGGGCAGTGACTGTTTATTGGTTCCTGATGATAGCCTTTCCTATGATTTGAATGAGAAATGGACTCTTTCTGGTAGCGGTATTTACCCTCTTGGTGTTTAGGTGTGGGAAAGAGGCAAACAAAGAGGCGAGAGTAGACAGAGAGATAGAGGAACACAATACCCGGTGGGTCTCATAATCCTATGTCCTGACGGAAAGAAGGCTTACGGAGATAAGGGATTTTCGGCTTGACAAGTCGCATTATTACGGATATATTTATCGCTTGGTCTGCCATCGTTAAATTCAGAAAGGTGTGAAAATACCAAAGAGACAAAGGAGTTTCTCCCAAGTTTGTTTGGTAGACAATTCATTCCGATCGGCAAATGTAGTCTTAGGGACGAGATTAGCCTCCAAACACACCTCCGAGGATTTCAACCAGTCCCAATTTTGGGGGAACTACAGGTTTTAGAGTAGCTTTTCCTGATTATGTTTGGAGCATTGAGTATCGGCAGTGAAGATGGCCAAAAACAACCAGATTGGAGTTACCTAAGTGGAAAAATCAGGGCCGAAACTGGTATGGCGCTCCTTGGGATCCATTATAGGAACCATCGTACTTCTAACTGTCATCATCCTTGCCTGCATCTTAGGCAGCCTTATTCCACAAAATGCCCATGAGCAGTTCTATTTGTCCAGGTACGGCCTGAAATTATATAGACTGCTTCAACTAACGGACATCATCGATCTTTATCATTCCTGGTGGTTTCTAACCTTATTGTCTCTATTAGGCCTCAATTTATTGATACATACCCTAACCAGCTTTTCACTTAAACTTGGCTCAGTAGGGCGAGCTCTTGCCCATCTGGGCATTATTATTATTTTAGTGAGTGTGCTCATCAGTACTATCCGGCGTGAGACAGGATTTATGGAAATCTATGAAGGAGAGGAAACCGGTAGCTTCTTTTTAGAAGATAAAGATAAGCCATTGCCCTTCAAAGTATACTTGGAAGATTTCATCATAGAGTATTACAGTGACGATCCCTCATCAGCCATAAAGGACTATAAGAGCAAACTGAAGGTTATTGACAGAGGGCAAATAGCAGCAGTCAAAACAGTAGAGGTTAATGATCCC
>DAOWIT010000049.1 GCA_030640765.1 Candidatus Latescibacterota bacterium
GAACGACAAATACTGAAAGGGAGTTCAACCTATGAAACTTCTCGGTCAAGTCCGCGCTGTCACCCAAAAAAGGCAGTACTCGATACGCACTGAACAAGCCTATGTTATATAGATAAAGGGATTTATACTATTCTACGGAAAGCGCCACGACCGAATCAGGACAAGTCACGTCTGGGTGCAACTTTCCCTATCCTGAAGCTCTGGTGTCTTCCTTTTCCAGGTTCAGGGGCTTTGTCTTCGTCCAGACATGGTATATCCTCTCGACGACCGTATAGTTGGCCAGCACAGCCAATATCCAGATTGCCACTGTCAGACCAATTCTTCCGAAAAGGGCCCCTAAGGCCACTACCAAGGTGCGTTGGGTTCTTTGCATCAGACCGCCCTGACACTCGATTCCCAGTCCCTCGGCCCGAGCGCGCACATAACTCACTAATAGAGAACCTGCCAGGGCAAACAACAGGGCCATTTTGGTAAATATTCCGCCCGTGCGTACCAGATAGAAGGCGATGCCGAAGAAGATAAACGCCTCCGAGTAACGGTCTAAAGTTGAATCCAACAGGGCGCCGAACTGTGTTTTTCTGTTAGCTGCCCTGGCAACTTGCCCGTCGAGGACATCGCAAAGCCCTGCCAACAGGACGAGAATACCGGCCCAGGGGAACCACCCCACGGCAAAGGCTAAAGCGGCCCCGATGCTTAATAATACCCCTAACCCAGTGAAAAGATCAGGCCGCAGCCCGAGGTTGGCAAGCAATTTCACCAGAGGTCTCACGAAGCGGGCAAAACCCTCTTTCAGGTTGCCGTTGAATATCATTTCCCGGCTGAATAACCTGGAGAAGAACATCCCTAATCTCACAAGAAGAAATACCTCCTTACTCTACAGGATCCGTCCGATCGATTTTCTCCACTCCTCTGACAACCAGGACAAACTCTCCCCGAGGTTTCTTGTCTTTAAAGTGCTCGATAATCTGGCTCAATTTACCTCTGAGGGTTTCTTCGAACCTTTTAGTCAACTCTCTGCAGAGGCAGACCTCTCTGTCTCCCAGAATCTGGTAGGCATCGGTCAGCAACTGCAGAATTCGGTGGGGCGATTCGAAAAGCAGGACAGTTCTGTTTTCTTGGTTCAGTTCCTGCAGCCGCTTTCTCCTTCGGGATTTTCTGGCAGGCAGAAATCCTTCAAACACAAACCGATCGGTGGGCAGACCCGAGACCACCAGGGCAGCCATTGGCGCTGAAACTCCCGGGATGGGGACCGCTAGGATCTGATTCTCTAAGGTATGTTTCACCAGGAAATAAGCAGGGTCAGAAATCCCTGGAGTCCCAGCATCGGAGACTACAGCAACCGATTGGCCAGAAAGCATTTGGCGAATTAAAAGGGGAGTCTTTCTCTCCTTATTGTGATCGTGGTAGCTGGTGACACGGGGGCCTTTGATCTGGTAGTGAGCCAGTAATTGTCTGGTGCGACGAGTGTCCTCGGCAGCGATGATATCCACCTCTTTAAGCACCCTCAGGGCACGAAGTGTTATGTCCTCTAAGTTGCCAATGGGAGTGCTTACAATATAGAGCTGCCCGCTTTTTTGCCCCACGCTCCTTCCCTCTCTGCTTTTGGGGTCTAAATCCTCAAAATTGTAATATAGCACAGAATCTTCCCCTTAGCAAGAGAAAAATTTCTCCAGGATAACGAAGGAGTTGTCAACACGAATTAACAGGAAGACAGCAAAGAGAAATACTCGATTTAAATCTGACAACAACCAAAGCCACCCTTTTCACCAAAGAGAAAAAATGTGAATAACCTCTTTAAAATGTGGATAACTTCCATGGCAACGCAAGATAACTGCCTGTTATTCTCGCTAATAGAAATCATAATGATCAGAGCCTTTTTTTGTGGAAAACCTACTCAAATAAAGCGTCTTTAACAAGATGTCTCCTTAGATTCCAGAATCCGAGACCCACAGGAATCTGTGTTATTTCCAAGATTTTTGGGTGTCATTATGACCATAAAAAAAAAACGGCTTGATATTTCATCCCTTTTGTCCTATATTTATAAAAAGCAGATAAGAAAGCTATATCTCACTGCCTCCGACGGTTGTCAGCGGGGAGTATTCTTTGACCGAACTGCTGGGCAGCTCTGTTCACATTGGGTAGTAGATCAAGAAGGGATGTAATGTGAGTGATGTTTCTGTGATTGTGGCGTTTGGAGCAGGGGTTCTCTCTTTTCTCTCCCCCTGTGTGCTCCCTTTGGTCCCGGCCTATCTCTGTTTTATCTCCGGTCTCTCTTTGGGTCAGATGAGAACCAGTTCGACGGACGCCCGGATGCTCCTTAAGGTGGGGAGGAACTCTCTGATGTTTGTTCTGGGGTTCTCCACTGTCTTTGTCGCTTTGGGGGCGACAGCCACAGTGATGGGACAGTTTCTGCTTTCTCATCTGGCCCTGCTCAGCAAGATAGCAGGCATTATCATAGTGATTTTAGGGCTCCACATGGCCGGGTGGCTGCGGATAGGATTTCTGAATTACCAGAAGAGATTTCAGGCCAGAACTGCGCCGATCAGTAGCATAGGTGCCTTTGTTGTGGGCCTGGCCTTTGCTTTCGGATGGACACCCTGTGTAGGGCCGATTCTGGCAACGATATTAGTCTACGCTGGGACACAACAGACAGTGGGCAAGGGGGTCTTACTACTGGCCTTTTATTCCTTAGGTCTGGGTATTCCCTTTATCGCCGCGGGATTGGGGATAAATGCCTTCCTGAACCTCTTCAGCCGGGTGAAGGTTCACCTTCGCTTAGTGGAGATTATTTCCGGATTGGTGCTGATAGTCGTTGGCCTGCTGATGTTTTGGGAATTTCTCCCCTCTGTTGCAGGCATCTTAAAGTAGCGCGTGCCTTTCGGATTCGCTGAAAAATTGGGCAACTGTTGACAACCACAATTTTCGATAGAATCAGATAGATTACTGCTGAACAAAGACATGGAGAGCAAAACAGCGCAACAGGATAAAGAGAATGTTAAAATACAAAGCATTGCGTGGAACTCAGGACATCCTTCCCGAGGAGATGCCCCTTTGGCGTCAGCTTGAGGAGATGGTTGGGAGGAAGATGAAGTTCTACAACTACCGGGAGATAGCCACGCCGACATTTGAACATACCGGACTTTTCGTTCACTCCACCGGGGCGGACACTGAAATAGTGGAGAAGCAGATGTACACTTTCTTGGATAAGGGTGGGCGCAGTCTGACCCTCAGGCCAGAGGGCACGCCACCGGTGGTACGCACCTATATTGAGCACAGCCTGGGAATGAAAAAGCCGCTCCAAAAACTCTTCTACATCGGCTCAATGTATAGACAAGAAAATCCCCAGGCGGGCAGGCTGAGGCAATTTCATCAATTCGGGGCCGAGGCTATCGGATCCATTGCTCCGGCCTTGGATGCCGAGATCATAGCCCTTTTCCTGGATATATGCGAAGATCTGGGACTGAAAGAACTCTCCCTTCAGTTGGGTAGCATTGGCTGTCCAGGGTGTCGTTCTCCTTATCGGGAGAAGTTACTGGGATTTTTCGCTGATAAAGATGATCTTCTCTGTGATGACTGTAAACAGCGTCACCAGAGGAACCCCCTCAGGATCCTTGACTGCAAGAACCCCTCCTGTCGCCGAATAACCGAGGATGCACCTTCTATGCTGGATTACCTGTGTGATGACTGTGGCCCACATTTCCAGGAGCTTAAGGCACATTTGGATGCCTTGGATATCCACTATCAGATCAACCGACGGTTGGTGAGAGGTCTTGACTACTACACCAAGACGATCTTCGAGGTGGTGAGCCCTCAATTAGGGGCCCAGGACGCCTTGGGGGGAGGAGGGCGTTACGATGGGCTGGTTGAGGAGCTGGGGGCGAAGCCGACTCCTGCGGTGGGATTTGCCGCCGGCATAGAGCGAATCCTTCTGGCGATGGAGAAAGAAAACTGCCCATCTCCCGAGCCTTGCCATCCCAAAGTCTATGTTGCCTCTATGGGAGAGGAGGCCAAGCGATTGGCTGTGCGTCTGTTGCAGAAACTGCGAACCCAAATGGTAAGCGCCGACACAGATTATCTGGACAGAAGTCTGAAATCTCAGATGCGAGCTGCGAATAATCTCAAAGTTGAGTACACCGTGATCATCGGCCAGGAGGAGTTGAACAAGGGAAAAGCCTTGGTGCGCAATATGAGAAGCTCCCAACAGGAAGAGGTGGGGATCGAAAAGCTGTGCGATTATTTAGTAGAGGTTTTAAACCAGAACCAGTGAGGGGTTTCTACTTTTCTAAGCAGAGGTGATTGCTCAATTGGATGAGAAGTTCAATATTCTACTGATAAGTTTGGATGAAAAAGGCCGAGAGGCAGCCCTTGCTGTTTTGGAGGGTGAGCGTTGGAAGTGGACGGCAGTGGACAATGGGAAGGCAGCAGTCGATTTGCTCCGACATAACCCCGCGGATCTTGTAGTGGCTGATGCCTCGATTCCGGAGGCAGAGCTGGTGCAGATTTCAGAGAAACTTAAGGATGGCCGTTACTGGGGGACTCTGGTGCTGCTGTGCCCTAAGGGGGAAGTCCCTGTCGTTCAAATGGAGGTCGATGCGATCTTAGAGAAACCCATTGATCGCCACGAATTGGCAGAGGTTATTGACAGAGCCCAGGTGCGAAAGAGGATCTCGCTGGAGTCCGGACTGGTGGGCAAGTCCGAGCAGATGAGGCGGGTTCTGGAGGCTATTATTCAGATTGCCCCCACCGAGATAACCGTTCTTATCACCGGAGAAACAGGCACTGGTAAGGAGCTGATAGCAAAGGCAATCCACAACCACAGCAGGCATAAGACCGGGCCTTTTCTGGCTGTTGACTGCGGGGCGCTGGCAGAGGGTGTTCTGGAGAGTGAGCTCTTCGGACACGAAAGAGGTGCCTTCACCGGCGCGGTTGCTCGGCGTAAAGGCGTTTTCGAGGCCGCTGAGGGTGGAACCATATTCTTAGATGAAATCGGGGATATGATGCCAGCCACACAAGTCAGATTTTTGCGGGTGTTAGAAGAAAGGGAACTGCGCCGCGTGGGAGGTACAGAGACCATAAAGGTAGATGTTAGAGTAATCGCCGCCACCAACCTTGACTTAGCCGCTTCGCTCAGGGAGGGTAATTTCCGGCAGGATCTCTACTACCGCCTGAAAGTCTTTGAGATATATATGCCCCCTCTGCGAGAAAGAAGAGATGACATCCCCCTGTTGATAGATGCCTTTGTGCGCAGCTACTGCCAAGAACATAAGGTCAGTTTCCCTGGAATCTCCGAGGACGCCATACAATCGCTTATGCGCTATCCCTGGCCTGGAAATATAAGGGAGCTTAAAAACCTGGTGGAGAGTATGGTAGCTCTGTCACCCAAGCGGAAGATAACCGCCGATGATATCCCCGGATATTTTAAGGATTATCTTAAGCAAGGGCCGTCTTCCAGTCATCTTCTGCCGGTAAGGGTGAAAAAAACCCCTGATCAAGCGGAACGGGAGCTGATCTATCGCAGCCTGCTATCCCTGAGAGAGGATGTCGCGGAGATTAAGAAATTCATTCTGGAAGGGGAACGAGTTGCCAAACCTATTCCCATAAATCCTTATGAAACGCCCTTTATCGCCGAAGTTGGAGAAATCGGGGGAAAAGAGATTAAGGAAACAGCTCAGGCCGATACTGGGGAGCTAAAATCGATCGCTCAGATGGAGAAGGAGATGGTCGTAAAGGCACTGAGGCAAACTGAGGGGAATAAGAAAAAGGCGGCCAAGATATTGGGAATGGGGGAGCGGACTCTTTATCGCAAGATTAAAGAGTATAGATTGCAGTGAAAAACACAGGGAATGGAGGTCTGGTATGCCAGAGAAGACTGAACTCAGTTTCACCGGAGAGGACACCTGGCGGGTGTTTCGGATAATGGCCGAGTTTGTAGAGGGGTTTGAGATGCTCTCTAAGATCGGACCGGCGGTGACTATATTTGGTTCCTCCAAGACTAAACGGTGGGAGAAATATTATCGGCTGGCCGAACAGACTGCCTCACTGTTGGTGAAAGCTGGCTACGGGGTGATCACTGGAGGTGGCCCGGGGATTATGGAGGCCGCCAACAAAGGAGCCAAAGAGGCCGGGGGAACCTCTGTGGGACTGAACATCATAATTCCCTCTCAACAGAAGGGCAATCGCTTTATTACCGCCCTTCTGGATTTTCGCTATTTCTTCTGTCGCAAGGTTATGTTCGTCAAATACGCTAAGGCATTTATAATAATACCTGGCGGTTTTGGCACTATGGATGAACTGTTAGAAGCCGTGACCTTAATCCAGACTGAGAGAATAGAAAAATTCCCGGTGATTATGGTGGGCAGAGAATACTGGGATGGATTTCTCAACTGGCTGCAGGAAGTCTGCTTGGATAGGGGCTATATATCCCAAAAAGATATGAAGATATTTACTGTTGTGGATACCCCGGAAGAGGTGGTGGCCACGGTTGAGGAATTTTACCAGGGCAAAAACGGGTAGACTACCAAGGTAGGGACAGAACATTGTTCTGTCCCTACTACTATCGGGGAACACCAACAACAAGGTTCCCCCTAATTGTCGTGTTCTGTCCTTTTCCGCAAAAGTCCCCTCTCGGAGGCTACCCTGAGCAGCACAGGGACAACCGAGGCGAAGATTGCGGCATTAGAGATTAGATGGACGGCGTAGAAAGGTAGACCCAGTGCAAGATTCGCCAGCATCTGGCGAGGGGAAAACCCTGCCACGGCGAAAAAACCGATGCAAGTTGCCACATCGAAAATGAGGGTTGACAGAATTCCCCAGAGGGCGAACCTCAAAAGTAATAGAGCTTTGAATGTAATTTTGCCCTTAAAGCGATTGCCGGCAAATCCTCCCAAGAGACCTATCAGGCCCATTGAGCCCACCTGAGCTGCTAAAAGCGGTGGCATAGATACCCCGTAGGGGTTTATTGATGCGTAGATGAACTCTCCTAAAAGACCTACAATCGCTCCCCGTTTTTTGCCCAGAAGGAATCCGGAGATAAAGATAGTGGCCGTTACCGCCTCTACATTGGGGATGAAAATAAAGGCATAACCCAGAGTAACAACTAAGGCAATAAAGACAGCAGTGATGGTCAAGTCATAAGTTTTCATTTCTTCTGCGCAGAGGAATTGGAGTGGTTATTGCTGAGTATATACTATAGGTTACATTATGTTAGCTGAATGCTTCTTCAAATCCCCCCTGCCCCCCTTTGCTAAAGGGGGGAAATCCAAATCCTCCGCTTTTGCTACTAGGGGGAAAATCCA
>DAOWIT010000037.1 GCA_030640765.1 Candidatus Latescibacterota bacterium
TTAGAGATAAATCTCTAAACGGGGTAAACGCAGATTGTCAAGATTATAAATATTATTTTCTGCGGTTATCGGCGAAAATCTGCGTCCTGACTAATTTAAAGACCTTGTTCTATGGAGACTAATCAGTGCGTATCTTCGGTATTGACCCCGGCAGCCGGATCACAGGATTTGGAGTGATTGAATATACTGGAAAGGAATACAAGCTGAGGGAGTCAGGAGTTATCCGGTTGTCTCCCCGGCTGCCTTTTGTCCAACGTCTCCAGAAGCTTTACCTTGATCTTACCCAGAAGCTACAGGAAAATACCCCGGACCAGATAGCGGTGGAGGATATTTTCTGCGGGAAGAATGTGAAGACTGCCTTGAGGATCGGGCACGCCCGAGGGGTAATCCTTTTGGCTGCCTCGCAGATGGGAGTGCCCATTGCCGAATACTCTCCCGGTGAGGTGAAAATGGCAGTGGTGGGGTCAGGTCAGGCCTCAAAGGGGCAGGTTCAATTTATGGTAAAGACTATTCTGGGACTCCCTGAGCCTATTCCTGCAGATGCCGCAGACGCCCTGGCCGTGGCATTATGCCATGCCCATAAGGTGGGAGCGGCAAGGGTCAGAGGAAGAGGAAGCCCACGATTTTAATCATGGGGACCAAAATAAAAGAATATATGTAACCGATTCATCGGTTTTTCTGAGACACAGAACATCCAAAATCTTCCATCATCAAACCGTCAAAAACGGTTAAATGTATTAACACGTTTTAGAGTCCCACGAATAAATTCGTGGGCTGTTAGATAATGAAATCCCGAATCTGGTTTGACTTTATTTGCTTGATTCCATCGAGGTGATCTATGATCTCCTATTTACAGGGAACACTCGTCTGGAAAGCCCCCACCCAGCTTGTCCTGGATGTGGGAGGCATCGGCTACTCTATCCATATCCCTCTCTCCAGCTACCAGAAAATAGGCGAGGTAGGTACTTCGGTTAAGGTCTTGACCCATCTTTCAGTTAAAGAGAACGACGTGGAATTGTTCGGGTTTGCCACCGCCGAAGAAAAAGAACTGTTTGAGACGCTTATTGCTGTTTCTGGCATCGGTCCCCGATTGGCCCAGGCTATTCTGTCGGGGATCTCGGTGGAGGAGTTTCGGAGGGCAATAATCCAGGGAAATATGGGAGCATTAACCGCTATCCCCGGAATTGGCCAAAAAACAGCCCAGCGACTTCTGTTCGAATTAAAAGGCCGTTTGCAGATAGAACAAGAGGAACTCTCTGCCCAGGCCGCCGGAGGAGAAAAACCAGCAGGAGAAGAGGCAGTTTTGGCCCTCATTTCATTGGGTTATAAGCGCCCAGCCGCAGAAGAGGCAGTGGCAGAGGTGATGCGAAAAGAGAGTGCGGAACTCCCGCTGGAAGAGCTGGTTAAAAGGGCACTCCGGTGCGTCTAGGAATCAAACTACAACAGACAGAAATTGCTTTCCTATGGCCAAACGAATAACCACCCCCGGCATAATTGGTGACGACTCAGAGTTCGACTACTCCTTGCGCCCCAGTAGTTTTGAGGATTTTGTGGGACAGGATGGTCTTAAGGAAAACCTGAAGGTATTTATTCAGGCGGCGCTGAAACGAGGCGAATCCTTAGACCACGCACTTTTCTACGGTCCTCCTGGTTTAGGGAAGACCACCGTAGCCTACATTATCGCCCGAGAAATGGGAGTGGGGATCAAGACCACTTCCGGTCCGATCTTAGAGAGACCAGGCGACTTAGTGGGACTGCTTACGGAGTTAGCGCCTGGGGATGTGCTTTTCATCGATGAGATGCACCGTCTGAGCCACGCAGTGGAGGAATATCTCTACCCGGCAATGGAGGACTTTACCCTGCAGATCATCATTGACAAAGGCCCAGGAGCCAGGTCGGTTAAACTGAATCTGGAGCGGTTCACCCTGATCGGGGCTACTACCCGGGCGGGACTGCTCACCTCCCCTCTCAGGGCCCGGTTTGGGATCACCGGCAGACTGGATTTTTATAACTCCTCCCAACTGGCGGATATCGTGAAACGTTCGGCAAGGATTCTCGACATCCCTATTGATGAAGATGGAGTTTCAGAGATCGCCTGCAGGTCGCGGGGCACCCCCAGGGTGGCCAACCGTCTGCTTAGGCGAGTGCGAGACTTTGCCCAAATCCAGGCCGACGGCGTAATCACCAGAGAGGTTGCCTGTAGTGCCCTCAAAAGGTTAGAGGTGGATGAAAAAGGTCTGGATGATATGGATAAACGCATCCTTCTCACCACAATCAAGAAGTTCGGAGGTGGCCCAGTTGGGCTGAAAAACCTCTCCGTAACCGTGGGAGAGGAAGAAGATACCATCGAAGAGGTCTACGAACCTTACCTGATTCAGCAGGGTTACCTGAAACGCACCCCCAGAGGGCGAGAGGCAACTGAACTGGCCTACCAGCATTTCGGAATAAAACCCAGACAGAGACAGTTGAGCGCTCTATGAAACTGCTGCTCCATACCTGCTGCGCCCCTTGTCTGATGGTACCTTATCATGACCTGCTCGAAAAAGGCATAGAGGTAAAAGGATTTTGGTTTAACCCCAATATTCATCCTTTCACTGAATACGAGAAGCGAAAGGGATCTTTGGAGTCTTTCGCCCAGCAGGCGGGCGTTGAGGTCATCTGGAAGGATGAATATCGACTGGAGGAGTTCCTCCGAGGGGTTGTTTTTCGAGAAGATCAGAGATGCGCGTTTTGTTATCACCTTCGCTTAACGGAGACAGCAAAATATGCTAAAAAGGGGAACTTCGACTGTTTCTCTACCACCCTTCTGGTCAGCTCCCACAGCGAGCATGAGCTGATTCGGCAGGTCGGGCAGCAGCTGGCCGCCGACTACGGGGTGGAGTTTTTCTACCAGGACTGGCGACCCCAGTGGAAAAGAGGGCTGGAATACTCAAAGAAATACGGCCTCTACCGCCAGCAGTACTGCGGGTGCATCTACAGTGAGAAGGAAAGGTATCTGGGAAAAGTACAGGGTTAAAGACAAGGAAGCTAATATCCCAGCTCGATGTAGATGTTATCATCCACAAGGGACTTGAGTCAATAGGGTAGTTCTGCTATTTCAAATAGATCGTTTTCTTCGAGAGACGAGTGCAAATTGACTATCATTCTAAAGAAGAATCTTCTGAATCTCCACCTAAACGAAAGATAACCGAGATCTCTATTCAGAAGCGGAATCCCCACCGCCGCTCGGTCTTCTTAGACGACGAGTTTGCCTTCGGCCTGAATGAAGAGATCGTGGCTAAATATAAACTCCAGGTCGGCTCTGAATTAGACGACGCGGATCTTTTGCAGATTCTTCAGAAAGAGGAGGCTCTAAAGGCAAAGGAGTCTGCTCTCAATTACCTGAGCGTCCGCGCCCGCAGCCGTAAAGAGATAGTAGATAAACTGACCCAGAAAGGTTATGATAAAGATATTGTGGCCAAGGTGGCAGACGGTTTGGAAGAAGTGGGATTGGTCAACGACTTAGAATTCTCTCGCGCCTGGGTAAAAGAGCGGCTCCAGATAAGACCCAGAGGCCGCCGGATGCTTGGACAAGAGCTGTGGCAGAAAGGCATTGCCAAAGAGGTGGCCGAAAAGGCCATCCAGGAAGCCTTCGAGAAGGTTGATGAGGGACAACTGGCGACAGAGCTATTGAAAAGGCGCTTGGGCCGATATCAGGGACTGGAAAAGGAGAAGGCAAAAAGACGAATGGCCGACTTCTTACTGCGGAGGGGATTCGACTGGGAAACTGTGAAAGAGGCACTGACTGCAGTCTTGTAGGTTGGGTTAAGCACAGCGAACCCAA
>DAOWIT010000150.1 GCA_030640765.1 Candidatus Latescibacterota bacterium
GTTATGTGTTTTACATAACAGCCTGAGAATTTGTAAAATTGCTCTGGACTGAGCATCACTGCGGTAGGCTCTAAGATACAAATTACCTCAGCCCCTGCAGAAATTAGTAATCTTATATACTCTTGAATCCTCTCCGTAGTAAAGTCACATAGTTTGCGTAACACCTCTGTTCTTGTCAGAGTTGCCATTGCAGCTTCATCAGCGCCCATTATCAATGCAGCAAGTGTATAAGGACCTGTAACATATGCCCCCTTTATAACCTCCTTTGGCAACCCTATGCTCATCAGTTTCATGGTTTCCACATACCCTAGTATCCTACTGTCAAAAGAGATCTTTATTTCGTCGAGTTTTTCTATCTCTTCTATATCAAATGTGTCCTTAGGCACTGTTGCCGACTCCTCCTTGGGGAAAATAGTGTACCTCCCTAAGGCATTTGCTTCAACTGATAGGTCCATTAACGGGAATATTAAATCCGGAGAGAATATATCTACTAATTTTTTAATTGCCTTATAATGTTCACCATAATTCTGTTGAGCTAGTTTAATATTACTTTGAATTAATTTAACACCCGGGAACCCCATTAGAGGCGCAACCAGCCTTTTACCTTGTTCAAATGCCTCATGGGCTGAATCTGCCAGATTTTTCATATCTCATCCTTGCTAAGTTCACAGAAGATAATACTGATCGAAGCGGTTAATTCTTATCCTAAATATCTTTATGGCTTTACCCTCCCTTTTATTAGATTTGCCAACTTCTCTCCCACCTGGCGCATATTTTCCAGATCATCATCAGAGGGCAGGTATTGAACTTTGACCAGGGGGACAGGGAGATCAAATTTCATTTCCTTGAGCATCTCTTCCACCCGCTCCTGCCCAGTAGATTTTCGGGGTTAATTCAACAGTCTTTGTCACTTATTCCTCCACTTCAAATTCGTCTTTGCCGGCCCCACAAACTGGGCATACCCAATCCTCAGGCAGTTCTTCAAACAGAGTTCCCGGTTTTATACCCGAATCTGGGTCTCCCGCTTCGGGGTCATAAATATACCCGCAAACCGTGCACCGGTACTTTTTCATTGTGTTCTTCCCTCCTTTCCGGGTTTCTTCCACATAAGTAGGTGCTGTCTTGGGAGCTTTGCCATGCTTTACTGAATGATAGTAGGCATAAGTCATTGGCTCGCTCTCTGTCAGACTCACCGCTTCAACTACTTCTCCCACAAAGATAGTATGAGTTCCTGCGTCAAGTTCCTTTAATACTTTGGCTTCGAGATAAGCGATGGCATTATCCAGAACTATTGGGGCACCTGTCCTACCAGTTTTGTAGTCCATTTCGGCAAACTTATCTATTTCCCTGCCGGATTTGAAACCAAAGTGCCCGATGAACTTCATGGGAGTCTGCTGGCAGAGGATTGAGACGGTAAAGATTCTACTCTGTTGAATAAACTGATGGGTGAGATTCTGTTTGTTGATGCTCACCGCAATTGTGGGGGGCTTCGAAGTAACCTGAAATACGGTATTGGCTATCTGTCCATTTAATTTGTTCCCCTCGCAAGAACTTATCACGTATAGACCATAACTTACCTTGTATAAAGCGCTCTGGTCCATTTTTGCCTCCTCCTTGCCATCATTTCTGGCATCGTTCACAAAAATAAGTTGACCTACCCTGTTGCTTTATCCTCTTTATGGGAGTTTGACATACCAGACACGGCTCATTTTCCCGCCCATAGACTTTCAGCAAGTTCTGAAAGTTACCCTCAATCGCATCGGCATTTTGGAAATCACTGATAGTAGTTCCCTGATGTCTGATCGCCAGCATGAGGACGTTTTTAATCGCTTCTACTAACCTTTCTATCTCATTGTTGCTCAATGACACAGCCTGTCTTTGGGGATGGATGCCAGCGGCGAACAGTATTTCCTGGGCATAGATATTACCGATGCCGGCAATAATAGTCTGATCCATAAGAAAGACTTTTATCGGCCGTTTACTAACGGCCAACTTCTGAACCAAGTAGTCCGAGTTAAACTCTGGACTTAACGGCTCCACTCCCAAGCGGCAATTCAGATCGCTAAAGCAGGAGGCTTCCATAACTCCCAGCCTTCGTCTGTCCTGGAATATCAGAAACCCATTGTCCAACTTTATTACCGTCCTTACCCAACGGTTAGATTGAGGCTCGTGTTGTTGATACAACAGTCGTCCACTCATACGCAGGTGAACTATCAGAGCCAGTCCTTTATTTAACTCAAAGATGATGTATTTTCCCCTTCGCCTGATGTTGATGATCCGTCTGCCAGTGATATCTTCCCCAGCTAGCATTTTCGCTACTTTGGGGTCGTAAATCTTGACCTGTTCTATCTTCTGCTGGGTGACCGCTATTTTCAGCCCCTGCACAATCGTCTCTACTTCGGGCAATTCAGGCATTGTCCTTTCCCTTTTTTAGACAATCGGCGCAGGTGCCGAAAAAAATTGCCTGCACACTTTCTATTTTATGGCCATCGATAGATCCTTTCTGAGCTATTGGACAGGAGATTTCCAGATCTATGATTCGTTCACACCCCCGACAGTAGAAGTGATGATGTGGGTCTATACTGGGATCAAAACGCTTTTCTCTTCCTATATTCAGTTCCTGAATCTCTCCTGCTTGCCTGAGCACCTGTAGGGTATTATAGACTGTGGCCAACGATAGAGTGGGATATTTTCTTAGCAGCTTCTTGTGTATTTTCTCAACTGTAGGGTGATTAGAAGAATTGTTCAGTACCTCCAACACTGCCATGCGTTGAATGGTGAGCACTACCCCTTTTTCCTTTAGTCTCTTTATTTTGTTATCCATAGCACCTATCGATTCCTGATTATAATTTTTATTAGGTTAAAATCAAAATAAACAAATAATCGTTAAAAGTCAAGAGAAATTTTAGATTTTTTTCTAACTATTTCACAACGAATTTGGGGTGGGGATAACTTTCTTTTAGGATTGAACTTGGTGAAATGTGGTGACAGATCCCGGAGGAGTTTCTTCAGTACGGCGGTGATCACAGCCAGAGGGGCTGAGCCGAGAATCACCATCAGAATAGCCTGTGGAAATCTCCGCTAAACAGTAGGAGATGCCTCCAAACACTGACATAGCCGCTGTCCAAATAAAAAAGGGGCGACCACAGAGGGTCGCCCCTACAACTTCTTTCTCCGACTTACCCTTTCTCCATCTCTGCATTTCTAAAGCGGGGAGTTGCTCCGCCACACATTTACCCTTTGCCCTTTCTCCCCCTCTCTCCCTCTGCTTTTCTGTCGTCCACCCCGGACCATCACCAGGGTCATAATCAGGAAGGCCAGCGCTATGTTTGCCAGACGATAATTCTCCAGATCATCGGGACTTGTTCCTTTGTTCGGGGCAACCGAAGGCCTCGATGGCAGAGAGCACCTGTCTCAGGTGCTTCGGATCGAAGGGCTTGGAAATGAATTTAAAGGCACCCAGCTCCAGGCTTCTTTTGGCACCCTCTTCTGCTGTCAGTCGGCCGGACATCATTATCACCGCTACTTTGGGGTGCTGCTGCTTGATTGTCTGCAGCAGTTGGAGTCCATTCATCCCTGGCATCTCGATGTCAGAGAGGACCACAAGTGGGGTCTTCTTTTTCAGTATCTCGAGAGTCTCCCGGGCTCCGCAAGCGGTGATTGCCTGATAGCCCCAGTGGTTGAGGAGACTTGTCAGCACCAAACGCCAGTTCTCGTCATCATCTACAATCAACACAGTTGGTTTTCTCATCGGAGCCTTTTGGGCCGCATCTCTCCCGCTGGGTTACACGTTCTCCTGCGAGCAGCAA
>DAOWIT010000113.1 GCA_030640765.1 Candidatus Latescibacterota bacterium
GGCTATTATGCTCAGATTAGAGAATTCAACAAGAAGGGCAGCGGCAGGCAGAGGGATCTCACCCCTGCTTTGGCAACTGCTGTCAGTTTGTATCCTCATTCCCTTGGTAGCAGGCTCGGCTGCTGCAGGACTCTCTGGCATCCCTGGCATCTTTGCCGATATTGGCTACGGTGCCAGGCCGGTAGCAATGGGAGGGGCTTATGTGGCCCTGGCCGACGATGCCAACTCCATCGCCTGGAATTCAGCGGGATTGATCAACTTACAATCCAAACAGGCCACTTTTATGTACGCAAACCAGATGTCGCTGGTGCCGTACTATTTTGCCGCCTACGGACAGAAATTTGCCGGTACACAAGCTCACAGCGAAGCGATAATCTACACCGGCGATGAGGTCCTGAGCGAAACCACTGTGCTGCTGGCCTATGCCTATTCTGCCCGGAAATTGCTGTCATCTCCATTCGATCGACTCCAAGCTGGTCTTTGTCTTAAACTGCGCCGGGTCAGCTTTGGAAACAACTCTGACGGGGGTGAAGAGAGGAGTCAGGGCAGTGGCTCTGGGTTTGGACTCGACTTGGGCGCACAGTGGCAGGTGACAGATAAGTTTACCTTTGGTCTTGCCCTGCATGACCTGTTAAACAATGTCTCTTATGACAACAAAGAGACAGGAAAATATTCAGAGGCAGCACCCACCCAGTTAACCATAGGAGTGGCTACTCGTCCCTCAGCCAACGTAGTTGTTGCCTTAGACTTTAAAAAATCGCTTTACCAGGATAGTGAAGATGCTCTCCATTTTGGCGTCGAGAGAACCTATCTGAATTTTCTGGCCTTGCGTGCTGGGTTCTCCCAGATTCTGGGTCCAGAACCCCCGCGCAATTTCTCGGTGGGACTTGGCATCAAAAGCTTCGGCGGGAATTTCAGACTGGATCTTGCCTATCTGTTTCAGGAACTAAATAACACACCTCGACTCTCCACCACCGTGCTGTTCTGAGGCATTGGGGATTGGTAATCAGTCACCAGTCCACCAGTTACCACGCACCAATTCTCTTTCTCTGTTACCCTTTGACCCAAACCGAGGAGCAAGGCTCTGCTTATCGGTTGGGTTGTGGTTGAATGGATTAGACCACCAATTAAGGGGCTCTGCCGGATTATCCACAGATGGTTCAAATTGCGAAGAAAGCTGACCCCGATGAAAGACTGGAGACCTTAGGCAAACTGGCCCAGTTTGATGTTACAGGAATGCCTCTGCTTTTTGCCTCGGGAAAACGTTCCCTGCGGTTTCACTTCATCTACCCGGCAGTGGGAGAAAAAGGGAATTGCGTTAACCTGTTCAAGGTTCTCCAGAGCAATCTCTGCGAACATAACTGTTTCTACTGTGTTAACCGGAAGGCGAGAGATTGCCCGCGGGTGGAGTTCACCCCTGAGGAGCTCTCACAGCTTTTCCTCCGTTACTGGAGAAAAGGATGGGTGAAGGGCCTTTTCCTTTCCTCAGCAATACACCCCACCCCTGATCAAGCTCAGGAAAAGATGTTCAGGACCATCCTGCTTCTCCGCCGCCGCTATGGTTATCGGGGCTACATCCACTGTAAGATACTGCCCGGTAGCGATGAGGCCTTTATCGAAAAGATAGGTCCCTTGGTGGACAGGCTCTCCATAAATTTAGAAGCGCCTGCTCAAAAGTACCTGGCCCGGCTCAGTCCCGACAAACAATTCCAGCCTCAACTTTGGGAACGACTTAAGAAAATCGCTATCTACAACTCGATTCATCCCTTACGGGCCGGAGTTACCACGCAGTTGGTGGTGGGTGCCAGTGGAGAGAGCGACCGCGAGATACTCTCCCTTTCCCAAAACCTTTACCAGGGATACAATACGCGTCGGATCTACTACAGTGGATTTATCCCTGTGGGAGACACCCCATTACAGCAGCTTCCCCCCTGCCCTTCCCTCAGAGAGGCACGTCTTTACCAAGCAGACTTCCTCCTGCGCCGCTATGGTTTTAAGACTGAAGAATTAGTGTTTGAAGAGAAGAATAACCTCCTGTTAGACAAAGACCCTAAGCTTGCCTGGGCCCTGAACCACCCGGATAGATTCCCGATAGAACTGAACACCGCCTCTTTTGAACAGCTCATCCGAGTACCTGGTATCGGCAGAATCTTAGCTAAGAGGATAATAGAGACACGCAGACACACAAGATTTAGAGACCTGGAGCAACGAAAAAAACTGAGGGCGCTGGCAAGTCGGGCATAGGGGTTTATCGCCTTAGCCGGCAAGTTATACCCTCCCCAAAAGTCCCGCTCTGAGAAGATAAGCAAACAGCTCTTTCTCTGGGAGGAGATATGATCTTCGACTCACACGCACACCTTACCGACCTTCGCTTCGAAAAAGACAGGTCTCAGGTAATTGAAAACGCCCTAACTCAGAGGGTAAGTCAAATCCTTTCCGTCTGTTCTTTTTTCACAGAGCGAGAGGCAGAAGACTTTGTGGAATTGCTTGAGGACTACCAGTTCATCTTTGGCAGTGCTGGCATCCACCCCCACGACGCAAAGCAGCGAGACAAGCTGTGGCCAAAATTGGAACAGACTCTACAAATGAGAAAAGTAGTGGCCTTAGGTGAAATAGGTTTAGACTATCACTACGACAATTCGCCTCGGGAGGTGCAAAAAAAGGTTTTTCGGCAACAGCTTAAGCTGGCTAACACCCGAGGACTGCCAGTTATTATCCACAGCCGGGAGGCGATGGAGGAGACCTTGGATATCCTCCGTTCGGAGGGTGTTAGCTCCGGTGTGATGCACTGTTTCAGTGGCTCAGAAGAGGAGATGAAGGCCTGTCTGGATCTGGGGTTACACATCTCCGTGGCCGGGCCGGTCACTTTTCCTAAGGCCTCCAGACTCCAGCGGATAGCCCAAACAGTGCCCTTAGACAGACTCCTGGTAGAGACCGACTGTCCCTACCTTGCCCCTCAACCGGTAAGGGGAAAAAGGAATGAGCCGGCATTCGTGAGGTATGTGGTGCAAAAGATCGGACAGCTCCGCGGGATGACTACCGAACAGGTGGCCGAAGTCACCACTCAGAACGCACAAACACTGTTCGGAATAACCGAAAGTTGATCTTGGGCGGTGGCCGAGTTGGAGGTTATCTCTGTCCAAGCAACATAAGGAACCTAAAATGGAGATCAGAGAATTTCAGGAACTGATGCACCAGATCTACTACCAGCGTGACCAGCAGAGAGGGCTGGCGGGCACATTCGTCTGGTTTGCCGAGGAAGTGGGTGAGCTGGCGAAATCAATCCGAGAAAGAAACAACCAGAATTATGCTGAAGAGTTCTCTGACGTCTTGGCCTGGCTCACAAGTCTGGCCAATTTGCTGGGAATAGATTTGGAACAGGCAGTGGGAAATACAAACAGGGATGCTCTCGCTGCGGGAAAATCCCCTGTGAGTGTGGGCAAAAATCATTGAAATAAAAGTCATTGGACACTTATCATTAAGCATTAGTTGGCAGTGGCGCAACTTCAGCTTCGTTTATGGCGAATCTGAAAGGCTTGCGCCTTTATGCTGTTCAACTATTCCCTTCCGATTTTTCTGCTTGCAAAACGGCAAATAGAATAGTATATTATTTTCGTACGCATTTAGCCACCAAGGCAGAAAGACACAGAGGAGATGGAAGAGATGGAGAAAGAACAGCAGCATGAGTTTTCCCCTTTAACCCGAAGAGGAAACCGCACTAATGAAATCCTCGGCCTGATTCTGCTTGCCTTAAGCATCTGGATTATGTATGACCTGATTGCTTATATAAGAGGAGGGTTTCTGGCCGCAAGAGTAGTAGCAGAGGGAGAAAAAGTCTGGGCAGCAGGATTCTTAGGACATCAAGTGGCCGAGGGGATGTTCGCTTTTATGGGACTGCCTTGTTTAGTCTTACCACCCTTGCTGTTTCTCTGGGGGTGGAATCGCTTCCGGGGCCAGACAATGAGGAAATTAGCATTCAAGACCGTAACCATCTTGACCTTAGTGCTGCTCTTCTCTGCTGTCTGCGGGTTACTTCAACAAGAGCAATCTGTAAGGCTATACAGATTAAGCGGTTGGCTAGGGGTGACATTGGCTCTACAGGTTCTTATCCCCTACCTGGGCCAGGTCGGCTCCTGGATTCTGGTGATCACAGCGTTTCTGTTAACAGTAGTTTTATCAACCCCTATCCGTCTCTCCCGATTCTGTGTCTCTGTTCCCAGTCCAGGCAAGAAGAGGGCCAAGAAACCAAAAACATCCAGAATAGCGGCCACAAAAAGGCAGAAGGTGGCAGTGCCTTCGCAGATAGACTTTCCCAAGCCCCAGATAGTAGAACCGGAAATAGAACAAGAAGAGGCAGAACAGGAATCGTTCCGTTTGCCCGAGAGGGAGCCGGAGATGTTCTACCAAAGACCTTCTACTTCCCTGCTCGATAAGGCTTCAAATCAGAGAACCTGCCAGAGCAGAGAGGAATTGTTGATGAATGCTGAGAGATTGGAATTGAGCTTGACTAATTTCCAGGTGGAAGGAAAAGTAGCGCAGGTGAGTCCTGGTCCGATAGTCACCAGGTATGAACTGAAACCTGCTCCCGGAGTTAAGGTGAACCGCATTATCTCTCTGGCCGATGATTTAGCTATGGCGATGAAGGCCCGCCGGATTAGAATCTTAGCCCCTATTCCAGGCAAAGACGCTGTGGGTATTGAAGTCCCTAATCCCAGACCTTCGGTGGTTTGCTTGCGAGAGATCCTGGAGTCAGAAAGATTTCAATCCTCCGGATCGAAGCTCACCCTTGCGCTAGGCAAAACGATCTCCGGCGAGCCGTTCTGTGCGGATTTAGCCACAATGCCCCATTTGCTTATCGCTGGGGCGACCGGCTCAGGCAAGAGCGTAGCCATCCACGCAATGATAACCAGCGTCCTGTTTAAGGCCACCCCTGAGGAGGTCAGATTCATTATGGTAGACCCAAAGATGCTGGAGCTCTCCGTCTACAACGAAATTCCTCACCTTCTCACTCCAGTGGTCACAGAGACGAAGAAGGCCTCAGAGGTGCTGCGCTGGGCAGTAGCTCAAATGGAAGAAAGATATAGGAGTCTGGCTCAAATCAAGGTGAGGGATATCAATGAGTACAACAGAAAGGTGATACGCACTGAGCCCGCTGAAGAAAATCCTGCTCCCCTACCCTACATTGTGGTGGTTATTGACGAGTTAGCGGACCTGATGCTTCTCTCCAATGAGATCGAGCAGTCTCTGGTGCGACTGGCACAGATGGCAAGAGCGGTGGGTATCCATTTGATATTGGCTACTCAACGCCCATCGGTAGATGTGATCACCGGACTAATTAAGGCCAATTTCCCCTCCAGGATTTCCCTTCAGGTGGCCTCAAAGGTGGATTCACGCACTATCTTAGATGTCAACGGCGCTGAAAAGCTCCTGGGTAACGGGGATATGCTCTTTCTTCCCGTGGGACACTCCGATCCCATCAGAATTCACGGTGCCTACATCTCCAGGGAGGAGACCGAACGGCTGGTCGAGTTTTTGAAACAACACCAGACCCAGGAGAGACCCGAACTTCCAGAAAGAGAGATTCTAATCCAAGAAGAGCCAGAAGTTGATTTTGAGCAGGACAGTCAAGGGCGGGATAAGCTATTTGACGAGGCGATGAGATTGGTCATCCTACACCAGCAGGGTTCGATCTCGCTTCTGCAGAGGCGGCTTAAGATAGGGTATGCCCGGGCAGCAAGGCTGATTGACCAGTTAGAGGCTGCCGGGATCGTTGGCCCCTTCGACGGCAGCAAGGCCCGGGAAGTGTTAGTAGACGAAAGCTACTTAGAGAAAAAATGGGGAGAAAGCTCTCCAGAGTGAACATCGGCCAAGTCAACTCAAGTCAACCTAAAATGGCCCAGGGATTTTAGTCGCCCCTGGGCCATTTTAGGTTTCTCTACTTTGATCCAGATCGTCCTGCCTAAATCTCCGCTTTTAGAGCAGGGATGTGTCCTTTCCCTACCCCTTTTACTTCACAACCGAGTTTCAGGTACTCTTTTATCTTCTCGTCGGTGAGCAGATTCTGGGCATCAATTATGGCCGGGGTTTTACCTGTGGCCTTGATTACCTCCGCGGGTTCCAGTTTCAAATATTCCTCGTGTCCCACAGCAAATATCACCACATCGGCCCCATTCAAAAAACCGAAGAGGTCTTTGTGCACTCGGGCCTCAGGGATCTCAAGCCAAACCTTCACC
>DAOWIT010000032.1 GCA_030640765.1 Candidatus Latescibacterota bacterium
AGCTGTGCCATTCGGAGGGCATCTTCTCTACCTCGTTCTCCAGTGCAAGCGTTGGCATAACCAGAGTTGCAGACGATCGCCTGGGCCTTCCCATCGGTTAAATGTCTTTGAGTGAGCCAAAGAGGCGCTGCCTTGAATTGATTGGTAGTATAGACAGTCGCCGCAGTGGCTGGCACTTCAGAATAGATCAACGCCAGATCCCTTTTCCGATTCTTAATTCCACAACTCACCCCGGCAGCCCTAAAGCCCCGAGGTGCTGTGATCGAACCAGCAATAACCTGTATTCCCAATCAGATTCCTCCTTTATGAATAGCAGTGAAAAGATATCTATGGTTGCTTCCTGAGTTAGACTGAAATATACAATTGGCAGAGTCAGAAGTCAATACCAATGTATGAATTTCACTCAAAATAGCTTGACATTGGCCCTTGCACTGGTTATTTTGGTAGTATTCTAACAGATTCTTGATTCTTTCGTAAGAAGTCTAAAATCTACCACTGAGGCACGGAGACACGGAGAAAAGTAAACATATAATTGTTTGATTATTTTGAAATTTGTTTATCTCTGTGTTCTCCGTGTCTCTGTGGTGAAATCAGATTTAGGGTCTTTTTACGAGTCAATCATTCTTGAACCCTGAGCAGTTAGAAAGACCAACTCCAACGAGGATAAAAATGTCAGAGGGAACAGCAGCACGGGACTTAGAGACGGTGGAAAAACTAAAAGAGGCGCAGCAGAGAATCGTCCAGGAGATTGCCAAGGTTATTGTGGGACAGCAGGAGATTGTGGAACAGCTTCTCATCGCCCTGCTTTCAGGAGGGCATTGCCTGTTGATAGGAGTGCCTGGTTTGGCCAAAACCCTGCTTATAAGCACGCTGGCAAGAGTTCTGGACCTGAAATTCAGCCGGATACAGTTTACCCCTGACCTGATGCCTTCCGACATCACCGGCACTGAAGTCATCGAGGAAGATGTCTCCACCGGACGAAAAGTGTTCAAGTTCGTGAAAGGTCCGGTGTTTGCCAACATCGTCCTAGCCGACGAGATAAATCGGACTCCGCCGAAGACCCAGGCGGCGCTACTTCAGGCAATGCAGGAACATGAAGTCACCGTATCAGGACAGACATTTAAATTGGACGAACCGTTCTTCGTATTAGCTACCCAGAATCCTATCGAGCAGGAAGGAACCTATCCGCTGCCTGAGGCGCAACTGGACAGGTTTATGTTTAACTTATGGATTGACTATCCCAGTGCCGAGGAAGAGAAAAAGATCGTTGACTGCACTACCAGTGCCTACAGCCAGGAGGTCCGCGAGGTTTTGGACGCTGAGGAGATTGTGCAGCTGCAGAGACTTGTTCGCAAGGTTCCGGTTTCCGACTATGTTATTGCCTCTGCGGTGGATTTGGTCCGGAAGACCCGTCCTAATGAAAACGGTGTTCCTCCCTACATCCGGGAGTGGGTTGACTGGGGGGCAGGTCCGCGTGCCTCACAGTATCTCATCTTGGGGGCCAAAACCCGAGCTGTCTTAGACGGAAGGCCTACCCCGGCTGTTGAGGATGTGAGGACAGTGGCCACACCTGTGTTGCGTCACCGCATTGTTACCAACTTTAACGCCGAGGCCGAAGGAGTTGACAGCGCCCAGATCATCCAACGGCTGCTTAAGGAAACAGGTGGATAAATGCCTGATTACCGCCGTTATCTTAATCCCCAGACAGTCTCCAAACTCTCCCGAATGGACATCATCGCCCGACTGGTGGTTGAGGGATTCATCACCGGACTTCACAGAAGCCCCTACCACGGATTCTCGGTAGAATTCACTGAGGACCGGCAGTATATGCCCGGCGATCCAGTGCGACACATCGACTGGAAGGCCTACGGGAAGTCCGAACGCCTCTATGTGAAACAGTTCGCCGCAGAGACCAACCTTAAGGCATACATCCTGCTGGACGCAAGCGCCTCAATGGGATTCTCCTCCGGGCAGGTGTCGAAGTTCCGCTACGGTTGCTGTTTAGCGGCGGCTTTAAGCTATTTGATGATAAAACAGAGAGATGCCGTGGGCCTGGTGGTTTTCGATAACCAGATACGCAAGTTTATTCCTCCTCGATCAGTGGGAAGCCATCTCTCTACTATCTTGAAAGAGTTAGATAGTACCCAGACCTCTTCTGGAACACAGGTAAAGACGGTTTTCCACCAGCTTGCCGAGAGGATAAAACGCCGGGGATTGGTCATCGTCATCTCCGACCTTTTAGATGATCCTGACCAGATTCTAATGGGGCTAAAGCATTTTCGGCATCGTAAGCATGAGGTGATCGTCTTCCACCTGCTGGACCCAAGAGAGCGAGACTTCGATTTTGAGGCCGAGTCGACATTTGTGGATATGGAGACTGGTCAGGAGGTGATTACCCAGCCCTGGCATATCCGGAGCCACTACCACACCCTGATGTCTGACCTAATAGAGAAATACCGTCGGAATTGTCGGGACAGCCTGATTGACTATGTGCTCTTGAACAGCTCCGAGGAGTTCGACACGGCCCTGTTCAGATATCTGGCAAAGCGAAAAAAGCTTGGTTAAGCCAGATTCGGAATTTCACCACCTGGCAGCCCACGAATTTATTCGTGGGTCTAAGAAGCACGTTAATGAAACTGTAACCGTTTTAACGGTTTGACTTTTGTTTTTGTACCAACGGCATAAATGAATTCTTCCGAATATAGGGCTGACCTCTCCAATGCAGAATATAGCATTCCTTAACCCCGCTGTTCTTCCTGCCCTAACGGTAGCCCTGCTGCCTATTTTAATCCACCTGCTCACTCGGAGGAAAC
>DAOWIT010000029.1 GCA_030640765.1 Candidatus Latescibacterota bacterium
ACTAATCGTGTGGAAAATGCGTCCTACTGAGAAGGATCCTGAGTATGCCAGTACAAGGAATATCACCATGCATACTATGAAAGAGATTTTCCTCTGCTTGAGTCGATTCAAGAACAGGCGGTATTTGAGCCAGCTAAGAGTGAGTATACTGGATTTCATAGCAAGTTTCTTTATTTCCTTTAATCTTTTGCCCTCACAGTATGGCGCCCGATAGAACACATCCACTCTGTTCATAGGGATTATCGGGATGCGCTCTATCGGGCATACGTACGCTACTGCCGGTGAGTCAAATCACCAGTTTAAGAACAACAAACTATGCGCACCTAACGATATTGCAAGTGCGCCAACGATTGGGGCGGCCGGAGTGAAAAGGGCTGCAGTCCCCACAGCGAGGCCAGCAATCGGCAGGCCTTTCGTCAAGATCCATTCCCCCCAACCGCCTCCTCCACCTCCACCCCACCTATCAGGCCGCTCATACCCATACACATCCCCTTTCTTGGTAGACACGTATGCTCGCAGCGGCCGCTTCACCAATTTCTTCTTCACTGTTTTCACCTCCTTTCATCATGGATTCCTGCGCTATCTTTCTTCACCCCCTTTCTTCTCCAGATTTCTACCTGGCATCATACCTGAGAAAGGACAGATGTGCAGCCAGGAAGAAAAACACAATAAAGAGCAGCAGCATAAAGAGATCCAGACCTATGTTTCCGACTGCATCGGCAAAACTGGCCCTCTGATAGTTAAATGTGGGAATACCCGTTAGGTCCAATCTCTTCCCTAATTGAGGCAAATTTACCTCTACATCAGAACTCATCCCCTTTATTCGCATCTCCATATATTGGGCAAACCTATCCTTAAACTTCGCCAGGGCTCTACCAAACCTCAAGTCATCATTAAACCCTGTTCCGGCCATCCCCTGCATAGCAAAGGCATAAGAGGTAGAGGGAGAAAGACGAGAGAGAGTACTGGACACCCTGAAAGTTCTGGTCAGACGGTTCTGGAACTCTTGCTGTAACTTTGCCTTCTTGGCATTATTCTCTGCCATAACCCTGCTGCTCAGCTCCTCAAGCCATTGTTTTGAAGGAGGCTGTCCATTTTTCTCCATATACTTTCGTATTTCTGTAAAAGCCTTCACATCTGCTTCGTTAGTGATCGCCCGCATCCGGTTCTGAAGGGTCGCCACTGAAGGCGGTGGCGCTACGGTCGCCCCCAGGTGAAACGCCAGCCTGGGAATCGCAATAACCAAAACCACCCACACCACTATGCTCACCAAGAAAGAGAGCGGTGGCCTCTTGGTAACCGAAGAGACCAAAAGACCTGCTTCCAGAATTACCGCCAGGTATATCACTGATAAGGCAAGTATCACAGTTATTCTCTTCCAGTCGTCTGCGCCAAAGGAATGAACTGACCAGAAGGAGATAATCACACCGACGGCAAGAACTGATATCATAAGTGGAATTAACAAGATAATGTAGTTCCCGAAAAATTTACCCAGCAAGACCGTATGCCTGGGTACATTGTGAGATATAAGCAGCTTCAGCGTGCCGGACTCTTTCTCACCAGAGAGGGCATCGCAGACCAACAGAAACGCTAACAGGCTCAACACAACCTGAAAAAGGTAGAGAAAATCCAAGGGGCCAGAGAGCGAAGTGATGGGATTCCGCTCCAGATCACTTCCACCTATGGGTGTCACATCATACGAGGTTACTCGATAGATGCGACTTCTGGCTGCCTCTATCCCTTTGGCGATAAAACTCAACGGTTCAGGTCTTCGATCGACTTTCACCCCGGAAACTGCGGCCAGACTCACTAAAGATAGTTCGTTGGTCACCGCCTCTTTATGGCTTGTCACATTACTGTCATATTCCTCATAGCTCAGCCTCATTTCTTGAAAGAGGGTAAATGCCGTTATAATGAACAATCCTATACAAAGAAATGATAGAATAATAAATCTTGAACTCACTACATTGGTTCGAATCTCTTTACCCACAATTGTCCAAAACATCTTGTATCTCCTCGTAGTCAACTATTGGGCAGCCCGCCCCAACCATCGAGCTTCGGGGCTCGGCTTATCCTCTCCACACCCGTGCTTTGCTCCTCGGTATACTTCAGATAGATTTGTTCTAAGTTGGCTTCTGTAAACTCAGATCGGTCAATGTTAAGGATTAAACGGCCATAGGACATAATCCCCACCCGATCGGCAATCTCTCTGGCCCGAAAGATGTCGTGCGTGGTCATAAAGATCGTTTTCCCCTGGGAACGCAAGTCAGCCAATAGTGTCAGAAACTCACGCCCTCCTTTGGGATCCAGTCCTGATGTGGGTTCATCCAGAACAATCAGTTCTGCATCCTTCAGAATTGCCACCGCAATGCCCAATCTCTGGCGCATTCCTTTGGAGAAATCGCTCACCTTCTTCCGAAACGAGTCCTCGGGCAGGCCCACCTCATGCAATACCTGATCGTACTGCTTTGAAGTTCTTCTTCTGCCGCTAAGCCTGGCGAAGAAGTCAAGATTTTGCCTGGGGCTGAAACTCCCATAGAGTCGCACATCTTCAGAGACAAAAGCAGCGTGCCTTCGTGCCTGTAAAGGATTTCTTGTCGCATCGATGCCCTTAATTTTTATTCTCCCACCGCTGGGCTGGATGAGATTGAAGATCAGATTCACGGTAGTGGTTTTCCCTGCCCCATTGGCACCCAACATAACAAATATCTCCCCCGGCTCCACCTTCAGATTTAGCCGATCCACAGCAAGTACTTCATCTTCGTAACGCTTTACCAGCTCATTTATCTCTAACATATTTAGCTTCTCTGTCGACAACCTTTAGCAACTGCAGTTTGACCTGCTCATTTGGAGACAGGGTTCTGGCTTTCTTACGAAAGTATCAAGCTTAGCACTGAACCGAAACTTGCCAAATTATCTTGTCAACAGAGTTGAACCCTGCTGGCAACGAAATCCCCCGCTGTTCGTTTGTATCCCATGAGGGTAACAACTTTCGTGCCAGAAAACAGAAAGGCCACTCAACGTATCTCTAAGTGGCCAGCAACAACCTGGTTGTAAAACTATTTCTTTTGGTCTAAGGCCTGTATCAAAATGCCGACAGAACAATCATGTCCAATATCTGACACTTCTTTTTTCGCAGTTCTTCTATCTCTCTGGATTGAAAAACAGTTATTTCCAGTATTGGAACTGTTCAATATCTGACAGTGATTCCCCTACGTTGATCTTAATTCTTTGATTTCCGCGAGGTTGTCTCGATTATCATCACTGTTCAATTTCTGGCACCAAGTAGCAACCAACATGAAATCGGTCACCACAAAACCCTTGTGTCCCTATCGGCAACTCACTGTAATGTCGTATCTTACATCGAACGCCCCAACGGCTGATAAACAAGGGGAACTGAGGGGAGATAAAAAAATCTCCCTCGGTATTTTGATACCGAAGGAGATTCTCCTCATCCTCCCACAGGTTTTAAACCCGCGGGAGGCTTTTATGTATTCGTGAAAAAAATATGGGGATCATTCATAAATCGCCCCTACACGCTCACCAAGCAAAGCCTCGTCATTCCCGCCAACCCCGAACTGCAAGAAACAGTGACGGTTTACCCAGGTGTTCTCAGGAACCTCCGGCTCGTCCTCAGGCGTGGAAGGTCGAACCCGGAAGGGCTCTCCCACGGCTTTAATATCTGGTTTGTGGGAGGGGGCTTCTGCCTTCGATATTCACTATCAGAAGAATCCGTTGAAGGCATCCCCTTGATTGTCCAAATGCTATACTTTCGCACTTTTTCTCCCTCTACGGACTTTGCAAAGCATAGCCTCATGAACCGCCAAAGCGGTAACTCCACTGATCTCCGGGAGTTACCCGTTTACGGGTTTATTGGGTGCAAGTAAATCAATTATTATCTCTCACACCGACAGCCAGCCTCCATCCACAAAGATGGTCTGGCCGGTAACGTAGTCAGAGGCTTGAGAGGCAAGAAATACGGCTGTTCCGGCCAGGTCATCTGGCTTGCCCCACCTACCCATAGGTATCCGGGCAGAAAGCTCCTGGTAGCGTTGTTTATCTTCTATTAACGGAGCAGTCAAATCGGTGACGATGTAGCCTGGTCCGATGGCATTGACATTGATGTTG
>DAOWIT010000013.1 GCA_030640765.1 Candidatus Latescibacterota bacterium
AGGTAGGGTGGCACAACAGAATCGGCCTATTATGGTTGAAGATGTGAAAAGAGACAACCGCTACATCAACCAGGAGATCGCCCGCAAAGAGGGGCTCTGTTCTTTGCTCTCGGTACCTCTCTCGACAAAGGGGAAAGTCGTCGGGGTGTTTAACTGCTACACTTCAACTCTGCACCAGTTCACAGCTAAGGAGATTGCATTTCTCCAGACAATCGCTGCTGAGGCAGCAGTGGTGATAGAGAATGCGGAGTTGTTGACCACCACTAAGATCATTCGGGAGCAGTTGGAAACCAGGAAGATAATTGAACAGGCGAAGAAGATATTAATAGAAGAGGAGGGCATCAATGAAGAAGAGGCGTACAGACGCATTCAGAGGCACAGCATGCAGAGCAATCGCACAATGCGCCAGATAGCTGAGGCGATATTGTTGAGTTCCCAGTTGTAATGAGAAAAATCCGCAAAGAGAGTTACAAAGGGGGGCATAATATAGATAGATTGTTGGGGTTCGGCGTTTCTATTCCCAGCTGGTTTTGTAGCTACTTTGTAGGTTGGGTTGAGGGACGAAACCCAACCTATTGATCAAACAGGCTCAACCCAACCTACAACTTCTTTAACCCCAAGAAAGGAGGTTACAGAAAGATGTCCTTTAGTAAACTAAATGCAAGTTCAGCCACCTTAACCAGAAATAGAGTGGAACCCTCTCCGTTTTCTGGGATTTGTGTTACCTGTCTCGACGGTTGTCCCGGGTTTTGCGAAGTGGGCAAATCCGCTCTGAGAGGCAGAGAGATGCTTTATCCTCAGCCTTTTGGAAAAATCACCGCCGGAGCCCAAAAGGATTACCCGGTAGATTTTTCACATTTTAATATCCAGGGCACCTGTGTAGGAGCCGTAGGGGTCGAGGCCGATCCGGATGAGGCAGTATTCCCAGCAGTTGATGTCTCCACTGAAGTGGGTGCCCAGAATAAGATGAAGCTAAACGTTCCTTGTTTCACTGGGGCACTGGGATCAACTGACATAGCCCGAATTCACTGGGATGCGATGGCCATCGGGGCAGCTATCTGTGGAACTATGGTAGTCGCTGGAGAAAACATCTGCGCGATGGATCCTCAGAGCGAGATCAAAAACGGGCGTATGGTCAGGTCCCCGGAATTAGAAAGAAGGGTAAGAAGCTTCAAGGATTGGTACACCGGTTCTGGTGGAGTGATAGTACAGTTGAATGTGGAAGATACACGCCTGGGAGTGGCCGAGTATGCCATAGAGAAGCTGGGAGTAGAAGCAATTGAGCTCAAGTGGGGACAGGGAGCCAAGGACATCGGTGGAGAGGTGAAACTACTCTCCCTGCAAAGGGCTCAGGAGCTCAAAAAGAAGGGATACATAGTGCTCCCTGATCCCGAAGATCCCGTGGTACAAACAGCCTTCCAGGCGAAGGATTTTAAGGAGTTCGAGCGTCATTCCCGAGTGGGTATGGTCGAAGAGGAAGGCTTTTACCAAGAGGTGGAAAGAGTGCGAGCGTTGGGAGCCAAATATGTGACATTAAAGACAGGCTCTTATCGCCCAGTGGACCTGGCTCGGGCAGTGAAATTCGCCTCCAACGCCCAGATAGATATGTTGACTGTAGACGGATCCGGCGGCGGCACGGGTATGAGTCCCTGGCGGATGATGAACGAATGGGGTATTCCTACCGTCTACTTGGAATGTCTGTTGTACAACTACCTGAAAAGGTTAGAACAAAAGGGAACCTTCATCCCCAGTTGTGCTATAGCCGGTGGTATTTCCTTAGAAGACCAGATATTCAAAGCCCTTACCCTGGCAGCTCCATACATCAAAACTGTTTGTATGGGAAGGGCTACTATGACAGCAGCAATGGTGGGCAATGCCATTGGCCAATCCATCCAAAAAGGCAGAATTCCGCCGGAGGTTAAAAAATACGGCGACAATATCGAACAGGTATTTGCGGGAGCAGCCAGGCTAAAAGATAGATATGGCAAGGATTTCTCCCGGATCCCTGCCGGCGCTATAGGGATGTATACCTTCTACGAACGGTTGACTACCGGGTTGCAACAATTTATGGCCGGAGCCAGAAAGTTCGCTCTGCGATATCTCAATCGGGATGACCTGTTTGCCCTGACCCGCGAGGCAGCCGAAATCTCTGGAATTCCTTATGTGATGGATGCGGATAGAGATGAAGTAGATCAGATCCTCAACTGAAAGAGGGTGATGAGTTATGCAGCAGAAAGGCCTGTGCGTAAACTGCGTAAATTCTGGCACCTGTACCTTCCCCCGCAGGGTTCCTGTAGTAGAATGCCAGGAATATGAATGTGCTAATAACCAAACTCCCCGTAAACTTCCCCAGCGCAAAATGATGCAATTCGACGAGGAGCCAACTGTGTGGGAGTGATCGCTCAATTAGAGCTAATAGTTGGGGCTAGTATTGCTTTGCGGTTACCAGAAGACAACGCTACAGAGGAGGGAAATGAACCAGGAGAGAGTGTCAAAGGATCTGCTGCAGCAAAAAGAGCAGGAGATCGATCTTCTACAGCAGATTGTCCAGACTATCGGGTCCTCTTCGAGCCTGCAGGAGATTCTGAACCGGATTTGCGAGATTGTGGTCAAGGTGACCAGAGCGGATGCGGGATTTGTCTACCTATTAGTGAATGAAGAGGAACAAGCCCTTGTCTTGCGAGCAAGCAAAAACCCTCACCCCCGACTTTTGGGGCACTTAAGGCTAAAGTTGGGTGAGGGTATTACCGGTTGGGTGGCAAAAGAGAGAAGACCGGTGGCTATTGCTCAGAATGCCAGCAGTGACGCCCGATTTAAGTTTTTTCACAATCTTCCCGAAGACAAATGTGAGGCATTTCTCTCCGTTCCCATCCTGTCACAAAGTCAGGTGATTGGAGTGATCAATGTCCAGCATCGGCAGCCACATCAGCACACTCAGGTCGAGGTTGATCTGCTCGCTACCGCCGCTCGTCTAGTAGGGGGAGCAATCGAGAAGACCCGCCTTTATGAAGAAACACAAAAGAAAGCACAACAAATCGAAACCCTCTCTCGAATCAGTAAAACCGTTGTTTCTCGTCGCTATCTTGAGGAAATTCTGAATCTCATTGTTACAATGACCGCAGAGATGATGAATTCTAAGATTTGTTCCATTATGCTGCTGGATGAAGAAAAGAACGAGTTGGCAATCAAGGCCAGCCAAAGCCTAAGCGAGGCTTACCTCAAGAAACCCAACCTGAAGGTGGGTGAAAGTGTGAGTGGACGGGTAGTCAAAGAGAAGAGGCCCATCACCGTGATGGATGTGACCAAGGAAAAGGACTATTCCTATCCGGAAATAGCCCGGCAGGAGGGGCTTTGTTCTCTGCTCTCTGTGCCTATGATGATAAAAGATAAAGTGATAGGAGTGATTAACAGTTACACTGACCACCAACATCAGTTCAGTCCGGAGGAGATAAAGATCCTTTCTACGGTGGCCAACCAAGCGGCAGTGGCCATAGAGAATACCAAACTGATGTCAGAAAAGGTGGCTATACAGGAGGCCTTGGAGACCAGGAAGGTGGTGGAGCGAGCAAAAGGAGTCTTAATGAAAGAGCATAAGATTTTTGAGCCAGAGGCCTTCAAGTTAATCCAGCGGCAGAGCATGAATACCAGGAAATCGATGCGGGAGATCGCCGAAGCGATAATCTTAGCCTCGGAGATAAACCAGGGAAGGCGTGTGTTGTAGGAATACCAAAGAAAGTACGAAGTGGGAAATGCGAAGTTATAGGAGGCCAACGAAGACCCCACAGCTATAAAGTCCA